>CAINWC010000210.1 GCA_903854305.1 uncultured Pseudomonadota bacterium
AAGAGCAGAAAAAGTAAAGGTGGAAGCCCTTGATAAGGACGGCAATAAATTTACTTTAAATGCTGAAGGCTTGCTGAGTGTATGTATTCAGCATGAAATTGATCATTTATTGGGTAAAGTCTTCGTTGAGTATTTATCACCGCTTAAACGCAATCGCATTAAAAATAAAATGCTGAAACAAAATCGTGACAATGACCAAGCGCGGTCGCGCCACGTCAATATCTAGCAAGCCAAATATTCAGTTGCCCAATATCTAAGGTTAAAAGTTGAAAATTATTTTTGCTGGTACACCAGAGTTTGCCGTTCCCGCGCTTGCTGCGCTTATTGAAGCTGGTCATCAAGTTGTAATGGTACTCACCCAGCCTGATCGACCCGCAGGGCGAGGGATGAAGCTTAAACCTAGTCCAGTCAAAGTGTTGGCAGAACAACATGGTTTGCCTGTATTTCAACCAGAAACATTAAAAGATGTGGCGGTTCAAGCGCAGATTGCGGCAGTGGATGCCGACGTGATGATAGTTGCGGCTTATGGGCTGATTATTCCTACGGTGACATTAAATACGCCGCGTTATGGTTGCTATAACATTCATGCATCCTTGTTGCCGCGTTGGCGTGGCGCTGCGCCAATTCACCGCTCATTGTTGGCGGGTGACATTGAAACTGGCGTGACGGTTATGGAGGTCGTGCCAGCTTTGGATGCAGGCGCGATGGTGAGTCGTGGCATTGTGCCGATTACTGATATTGATACTACGCAAACACTGCATGATGCGTTGAGTGCAATAGGTGCAAAGCTGATGGTAGATGCAATGGCAATTTTGGCAGAAAAAGGCGCATTGCCAGCTACGCCACAAGATGAAGCTTTTGTAACGTATGCGCACAAGCTAGAAAAAGCTGAAGCAGCTATTGATTGGCAAAAAAGCGCAGTAGATATTTCGCGCCAAGTACGTGCTTTTAATCCATTTCCCGTGGCGCAAAGCAAATTTAAAGGAGATGTTTGCCGGATTTGGATGGCAACAGCGCAAGCAGGTAAAGCTAACGCAGGCGAAATCGTCAGCGTGCATGATGGCGTGTTGGTTGGCTGCGGCGACGGTTTATTGCACATTACTGAGCTGCAAGCGCCGGGTGGCAAGCGTCTTGGCGCACAGGCTTTTGTGCAAGGACATAATTTACAAATTGGCGATGTGTTTACTGTAGAGTGATTTGCTGCATTAATGCATTGAATTTTAAGCAGCCATAACAATCTTAGTCCATGTAAGTTCGTTAAAAATACGGAGTAAAAAATGTTAGGTAACTGGTTAAAAACAACGATTTTAATGGCCGCGATTGTCGCCCTATTTGGCGCAGTGGGCGCAGCGCTCGGTGGTTCTGGCGGCATGATGATGGCCTTGGCGTTAGCCGCAGGTATGAATGTATATGCTTACTGGTTTTCAGATAAAGCGGTACTTAAAATGTATGGTGCGCAAGAAGTCACACCAGATAACGTGCAGTTTCGCAATTATTACAATATGGTGAGGGAGCTTTCTGAAAATGCACAGCTACCCATGCCAAAAGTCTATGTGATGGATGAAGCGCAACCGAATGCTTTTGCCACAGGTCGTAACCCAGAGCATGCCGCAGTAGCAGCGACCACTGGCATTATGCAAGCCTTAACGGAGCGTGAATTACGCGGCGTAATGGCGCATGAGTTAGCCCATGTAAAACACAGAGACACATTGATTTCAACAATATCCGCCACGATGGCAGGTGCCATTTCATCCATCGGTACTTTTGGCATGTTGTTTGGCGGTGGACGCAGTGATAGCGGTGAGCGTAGCGTGAGCCCAATTGTGGCAATGCTGATGATGTTTTTAGCCCCATTAGCTGCATCGCTTATTCAAATGGCAATATCACGCTCACGTGAGTTTGAGGCAGATAGAATGGGGGCGGAAATTTGCAGAGACCCTAAAGCATTGGCCAGCGCGCTTGAGAAGATTCATCATTACGCACATCAAATTTCTAATCCAACCGCAGAGGCGCATCCGGAAACGGGGCAGATGATGATTATTAATCCATTGTCAGGACGCTCGTTTGATAGTTTGTTTAGTACGCATCCGCAGACTGAGGAGCGGGTGGCGCGGTTGATGGCGATGGTGATTTAATTCGCATCTATTATATGGATACCGGCTTTGCGGTATGACAGCCGATATATGGGTTAAAATAGACTTTTAGCAGACATTCGAAAGTTTTCTTTGTATATATCCCAACAAATCGCCGCTAATGCAGTGAATCAAGTGTTATCTGGCCGCAATCTTACTTTGGCATTGCCTGCAGCATTGGCTGCTTTTCCTAACGCTACGCCCCAGCAGCGCGGTGCGGCACAAGATTTAAGTTATGGCACATTGCGTTTTTATGGCGAGATTGATGCTTATCTGACGCAGTTACTAGAAAAGCCATTAACGGATGATCGTATTCATACTTTGTTATTGGTAGCAATTTACCAATTATTGCATGATAAGGCTGATGCCTTTACCGTAGTCAATCAAGCCGTATATGCCGTAAGTGAGCTTAAGCGTCCAGTACCTAAAAGTTGGGCAAAAGGGTTGGTCAATGCTATTTTGCGTAATTTTTTACGTCAAAAAGAGCAACTTGCGAAAGCTTTGAATGCTAGTGAGGTGGCTACTTATTCTTATCCACAATGGTGGATTAACAAGCTTAAGACGCAATATCCTGACCATTGGCAAGGCATGTTGGAAACTGGCAATCAGCATCCACCGATGACTTTGCGGGTGAATACGCAAAAAATCAGCATCGACGATTATATGCAATTATTAGCGCGCCAAGATATTGAGGCCACGCATATTGGCGGACAGGCCGTTACTTTAACTCGGCCGCAGCCGGTGGAGAAGATACCAGGGTTTACGGATGGCGTAGTTTCTGTGCAGGATTATGGCGCGCAGTTAGCCGCATACTTGTTAGATTTAACGCCTAATTTAAATATACTGGATGCCTGTTGTGCGCCTGGCGGTAAAACTGGTCATATTTTAGAGTTGGCAGACGTTGCGCTCACCTCGCTTGATAGTGATGAAGCGCGTTTGCAGCGTGTGCAAAGTAATTTGGATAGACTAGGATTGCAGGCTAATTTAGTGGTTGGCGATGCGTCATCCGCCAGTTGGTGGGATGGTAAAAGTTTTGATAGAATTTTAGCCGATGTACCGTGTACGGCTTCTGGCATTGTGCGACGCCATGTGGATATTAAATGGCTGCGGCGCGATGCCGATGTGGCTTCTTTTGCTGCGCAACAAGCGAAAATTTTGCCGAGTTTATGGCAGATGTTGGCTAAGGGGGGTAAATTGCTTTATGTAACCTGCTCAATTTTTAATGAAGAAAATCAAGGGCAAATAGATAGGTTTTTAAAAAACAATACGGATGCAACGCAATTGCCGTTTGCATTGCCTGTTAATCATCCGCAAGCCAGCATCACGCACATAAATGGTCAGCTGATTCCTTCAACCGCACATGACGGCTTTTTTTATGCATTGCTGCAAAAAATTTAGACAATTTCTATTGGTGTGGCTATTCGCATTTTTTGCTACCACAGCGCTCGCTGGCAATAGCAGTATGAACATCAGAACCGCGGAGTTAGTTCCGCTTGATGATAGTTATGCGCTAAAAGCAGACGTCGATATCAAATTTAGCAATGAAATTGAGCAAGCTATTATTAAAGGCTTCGAACTTAATTTTATCGTTGAGTTTCAGCTGGTTTCGCCGCGAAAATATTGGTTTGATGATGAAATCGTGACGGTGAGACATGAAGTTGCTTTAAGTTATCACGCGCTTTCTAGGCAGTATTTGCTAGTGCAGGATGGTCAACAAAAAACCTTTGTAACTTTAGATGAAGCAACCGATGAGTTGTCGGATATTAGTAATTTAAAAGTGTTAAAAAAGTCTGACGTTGAAAAAGGCGGTATTTATAAAGCTATTTTGCTGATGCGATTAGACTATAAAAAACTGCCGAAAGCTTTGCAGGTTGATGCGCTTGGTTCAGATGAGTGGAAAATAAGCTCGCAACGTTTTGAATGGACACCAAGTTTGTTCAAATGAAATACATCTTAATCGTGAGCGCCACTTTAGGCGCATTTTTGCTCTATTTACTCTCAAATGCCAGTGCTAGTACAGCGGCATCTGGCGAGTATTACACTTTATTGGTGACACTCAATATTGTGTTGGCAGTTTTTCTGGTAGTGCTGATTGGTGTGCAGCTTTTTGGTTTGTACCGAAAAATTCGCGCGCACGTCATGGGTAGTCGCTTTACCTTACGTTTATTGACTACCTTTGCACTCATGGCGATTATCCCGGGGTTAATTGTGTATTTAGTCTCAGTGAATTTTTTAACACGCTCTATTGAATCTTGGTTTAATGTAAAGGTAGAGGCGGCACTTGAAGGCGGGCTTAATTTAGGTAGAACTGCCTTGGATATTATGCTAGTGGATGTTAAGGAAAAAGGCGAAAGTATGGCAACCAGCTTAGCTTTTCAACCTGCAAACACGCATTTTTCTATGTTGAATGATTTGCGTGAAAAAAGCGGTATTCAAGATGCCACTTTATTAACGGTACAAGGCAGAATTTTAGCGGTATCAAGTAGCGACTCATCAAGTTTTTTACCGGAGTTACCAAGCAAATCGCAGCTAAGGCAAGCGCGCACACATATTTTAGGTAGCATAGAGCCCATCGGTAAAAAGGGGTTGTATTTGCGCGTACTCGCGCCTGTTACCGTACAAGATCTGGCAGGTGAAACGCGTATCTTACAGCTGCTACAACCAGTGCCAAAGTCGCTCGCAAGCACAGCTGAAGCGGTGCAGGATGTTTATCAGGATTACCAAAAGCTTTCTTATAGCCGCACTTCGTTAAGAGAGGTATTTGCGCTTACATTAACCTTGGTGATGATGTTAGCCATACTGGGTGCCGTGGCCATTGCATTTGTATTGAGCCGCAGGTTATCTGCGCCACTAACGGTGTTGGCCGAAGGCACCAAAGCGATTGCAAGTGGTGATTACAGTACGATGTTGCCTGAACATGGTAAAGACGAGCTGGGCGTGTTGGTAAAATCTTTTAATAGTATGACGCGCCAGTTAAATGATGCGACTAAAGCCGCGGATAGTAGCCGTGCGCGGGTTGAGGCCGCCCGTGGCTATTTAGAAACGATATTGGCACATTTGTCATCTGGCGTTATGGCGCTGAATAGACGTGGTGAATTACGTACTTTCAATGAAGCGGCAGTCAACATTCTAGGTGTTACTTTGGAGAATTATGTAGGCTTCACGCTAGCTGAAATTATTGCTAAACAAGCGCGATTAGAAAGTTTTTTTCAAGTAATCGCTGTGCATATCCAGCAAGATGATTCAGAAAAAGATGGGCTAAAAGACGGTCAAAAAAATACTCAAAAAGATGAAATTCAAACTCAAATTGAGTTGGTTACGACACAAGGTAAGCAAATTTTAACGGTGCGTGGCACACGTTTGCCCGATGGCGGCTATGTAGCGGTATTTGATGATGCCACCAATATGGTGCAAGCCCAGCGGGATGCCGCATGGGGTGAGGTGGCCAGACGACTTGCGCATGAAATTAAAAATCCACTTACTCCTATTCAATTGTCTGCCGAACGTATGGCGCATAAATTGCTTAGTAAATTAGATGATGCTGATGCAGAGATGCTTAAACGCTCCACTGAAACTATTGTAAATCAAGTCGATGCCATGAAGCGTATGGTCAATGAGTTTAGCGAGTATGCACGATCACCAGCACCGCAACTCGAGCGATTGGATTTAAACAAGTTGATTCGTGAGGTATCATCGCTATATGATTTACAAGGCGATAAAACGCCACATATACAAATAAAACTATCGCTGGCAAAGCAAGCTTGCACGATTCAAGGTGATAGCACCATGCTACGGCAAGTGTTACATAATTTATTGCAAAATGCCCAGGATGCATTATCCGCCAAAGCTACGCCGATGATCTCTGTTCAGACTGAGGTGGTGAATGATCTGCTGGTATTAACGGTAGCAGATAATGGCGCTGGTTTTCCCACAGAAATGTTGGCACGGGTTTTTGAGCCTTACATGACCACGAAGCCGCATGGTACGGGGCTTGGTTTAGCCATCGTTAAAAAAATTATAGAAGAGCATAAGGGCAGCATTAAAATTGAAAATGTGCCGATAGTTGGTACAGAAAAAAATAACGTGCAGAACATTGATACAGAAAATGCCGGAGCCATCGTGACGATTAGTATTCCGCTCCAGTTGGATGAAATAAGCCCAAAGAATGATAGCTTGAAACTTTAAAAGATAAACAATATGGCATCCAGACGAATATTAGTAGTTGACGACGAAATCGGCATACGTGAGCTATTGCGTGATATTTTGCAAGATGAAGGGTATCACGTCGAGCTCGCAGAAAATGCGGCAGCGGCGCGTGCTATACGCTTGCACGAGCGGCCCGACATTGTGTTATTAGATATCTGGATGCCGGATTGTGATGGTATTAGCTTGTTAAAAGAGTGGGGCAGCAGCGGCTTGCTGACGATGCCGGTTGTTATGATGTCTGGTCACGGCACCATTGATACCGCCGTGGAAGCAACACGTATCGGTGCTTTTGATTTCTTAGAAAAGCCGATTGCGCTCCAAAAGCTATTAAAAACCGTAAGCACAGCACTCAAACATAGTGAGCAGTTACCAAAGTCTGAGATGAGTCTGGCCAGTTTAGGCAAGAGCCAGATTGTAGTTGCACTGAAAGATCGATTAGATAAAATTGCCGCTAGCGCTAGTGTTAGCCCTGGTCCCGTATTGTTGATTGGGCCTAAAGGCGGTGGTGCAGAGTTGTGTGGACGTTTTTTGCAAAATGCCAATACACCGTGGTTGCAATTAACTGAATTTAGCCAGTTGGTCAGTGCACCTTTAGATATTTTAGAACCGATACGAGATGGTGTGCTATACATTGCCGAAGTTGCCGAACTCAGTAAAACAGAGCAAAAAGGCTTGTTGTTACTGATTACAAAATCAGATAAATACAATGTACGTGTGGTGTGTAGCACTAGTGAAAACTTACCGAAACTGCAAGTCGAGGCATTGTTTGACCACAATCTACTGCAAATTTTATCTGCAGTTTCGCTCCGCATCCCAGCGCTTGATGAGCATAAAGAAGATATTCCAGACTTGGCGATTGCTATTGCGAACTTACAGTTTGAACTTGCTGATGTTGAATATCGCGAGTTTGATATTGCTGCGTTAAATAGTCTGCGTAACGCTGATTGGCCAGGTGATTTGGCGCAATTGGATGCAGTGATTCGCAATTTGATACAAACAAGTTTAGGTAATAAAATTACCTTAGCCGATGTAAACCGGGTATTGCATCAGTTTGATGATGCGCAGGCTGGAGCAGTCTCACAACAACTTTCAACAGAACCAACCCAGGCGACCAATGCCCCGGTTAAAACCTTGCAAACAGCGGTTGTAGAAGCGAATCTAAATCAACCACTGCGTGAAGCGAGGGATGATTTTGAGCGTTTATATTTTGAGTATCATATGAAAGATTCAACCAATAACATGAGCAAACTTGCAGAAATTGCAGGTTTAGAGCGCACGCATCTGTATCGAAAACTGAAGCAGCTGGGTATTAAAATTAAGGGCTGATTCTTTGCCTGTAGAATCGGACTGTGACCGCGAATAATGGGGCGATTAAAGAGTATCCATTCCTACTAATGATCCGCTATCTCTAAAATTACTGGCGTATGGTCAGAAGGACGTTCTAGCTTACGTGGTGCTTTATCAATAGTAGCCGAGATGCAAGTTGATTTAAGCGCATCACTCACTAAAATATGATCAATACGCATGCCAAAATTGCGCCTGAAGCCCATCATGCGATAGTCCCACCAGCTAAAGCTTTTTTCATTTTGCTCAAATAGCCTGAAACTATCATGTAAGCCTAGATTTACTAGCGATTGAAACGCCTCGCGCTCGGCTGGGCTGACTAATACCTGACCTAACCAGGCGGCTGGGTCATGGCACTCGCGATCTTCAGGCGCTATGTTATAGTCACCCAGAAGTATTAGTTTATGATGTGCTGCTAATTCCGTTTTCAGCCAGTTGGTCAGGGCATTTAGCCAGCGCATTTTATATTGGTACTTGTCAGAATCCACCGCCTGCCCATTCGGAATATACGCACAAATCACCCGAATACCATTGATGGTTGCAGCAATGACTCGTTGCTGATCGTCATCAAAATTAGGGATGTTGCGTTGAACATCACTTAAAGGATGACGACTGATAATCGCCACGCCGTTATAGGTTTTTTGGCCAATATGAATTGCCTCGTAACCCGCCTCTTTTAGTGCTTCATACGGAAACTTAACGTCTTCTTGTTTGGTTTCCTGCAGGAAAAGCACATCCACTGGGTTGTCACGCAACCAGTCCAAGACATGTGGAAGCCGAACATTTAAAGAATTGACGTTCCATGTAGCTAATTTCATAGATCTATCTCAATAAAAACCATAACAAGCTTAATTTTAACACGCGGAAAAATCGGCCTACATTTGAGTCTCAACAAATTAAAATAAAGATTTTAGTCGTGTGTTAAAGTCTCGCTTTTTTTGAGCATCATGACGTGATAAAAGCCGCAATATTTGATATGGATGGCCTGCTGATTGATTCTGAACGCATCATTATGCAAGCCTGTATAGTTGCCGCCAAGCAAATCGACATCACTTACACGCAAGCAGAATATGTTGAACTCATCGGTCGAGCTGGTCCAGATTCTACCCGCATCATGGTTGAGCAATTGGGTGGAGTGGCAAACTTTAATCAAGTCATGCAATTATTGGATACTTTATTGGCAGAACATAATCACGCCTTTCCGCTTAAAGAGGGTGCGATGGGCTTGCTTAAACATTACCAAAGCAACAACGTGATATGTAGCGTAGCCTCATCATCGCCCATCCACCACATAACACATCGTTTAAGCCATGTTGGCGTGTTTGATTATTTTAGCCACATCACCAGCGGGCAAGAAGTCACACGTGGCAAACCCAGCCCAGATATTTACCTGCTGGCGGTTAAAAAGTTAGGCTTAAAAGTTGAAGAATGCATCGCTTTTGAAGACAGCGAAAATGGTGCACTCGCGGCCATCGCGGCAGGCTTAAAAGTGGTGGTTGTGCCAGATTTAAAACAGCCGAGTGACTATGTGCGAGAGCATTGTCACCAAGTAGTGCCTAGCCTTGAAGATTGGCTAATTTAAAGGCTTAAGCCACCAGATATGCTCAGTGGCTGGATATTGGCCTTTTAAACCATTAGGCATGTCCTCACTCGCCAGCAAAGCTAAATCATAAGTGCTTTGATAATGCTGTTTAACTTCATCCGCGCAAATAGAAAAAGGCGGCCCTGTATGAATGGTTTGATCATACTCAAAGCAAATCAGGCACTGCGGTGCTTTGTTGGTGAGCGCCATTAAATGCTTGGAATATTGTTTGCGCATATCCTCAGGCAAAGCCACCAAAGCCGCACGGTCGTAAACCGCATCTACCTTGTCTAGCATGGCAGGCGTGACTTTAAAAATATCCCCTACAAACATATCAATGTTAGTCGCACAGTAATGCGTGATTGAACCTAGTTTTGTAATGGTTGGCGTTAAGCTAAGACTGTGAAATAAATCTTCAATCGCAATCGCGCTTAACTCAGCACCAGCAACGCGGTAGCCTTGGGCAAGCAACCAAGTAATGTCTAAGGTTTTACCACAGAGCGGTAAAAATACGCGAGCGCCTTGTTTTAGATTGAGTATGGAGAAGTGTCTAACCAACAACGGATTAGCCTCAGGCAAGTGAAAGCCAATCTCGTCTTTCTCCCATTTTTGATGCCAAAAATCGTGTTGCATATTTATCCATAGCTAGAATTTTGGTAGGGCGGACTCGCGAAGCAGTCCGCCGAATGATAGATTTCAAATGCGGCGCACCGCAAGCGGGTGCGCCCTACGGGCTTGGCTACACAGGCTTCAGAGTTATATCTTTATGTACTTTATTTAAATGTTTCTCAAGCCTTTTGACTTTCGTCTTACAAATGGGACATTCAATCAAGAGAGCTGCTTTCTTTGTTGCAGTAGCAGGCTTTTTCTCTGGGGAATATTGATCTTCCCATCCTGCTGAATTAGAGTTTTGTTTACTAATTGCTTTGGGTACATAAGGACTAAAAAAAATAGAAATTTTAGACATAATTTTATCCAATGATTTATAACGTCCTTTCTACCAACAACTCATAATTTCAAGTTCTGTTAAATCAGCAAAGTAGGGTGGGCAGGTTTCTGCCCACGCGTTTAATCAAGGTGCAATCAACTCGCCATCCCATTATGCCTTAACAACGCATCCATACTCGGCTCTCTACCTCTAAACGCCACAAACGATTCCATCGCTGGGCGTGAGCCACCTTTTGCCAGCACTTCATTTTTAAACAGGCTACCTGCTTGCGCTGACAACACGCCTAGCTCTTCAAACAAGCTGTAGGCATCGGCAGATAGCACTTCTGCCCATTTGTAGCTGTAATAACCTGCCGCGTAGCCACCTGCGAAGATGTGGCTGAAGCTGTTCGGGAAGCGGTTCCATTTTGGCGGGCGCACTACGGCAACTTCGTCACGAATTTGTTCGATTAAATCCAAAGCAGTTTGTTTTCCATTTGGGTCAAACTCGCCGTGTAGGCGCATATCAAACAGTGAAAATTCAATTTGGCGCATGGTTTGCATGCCCGCTTGAAAGTTTTTGGCGGCGACCATTTTGTCGAATAATGCCCGTGGCAACTGTTCGCCAGTGTCTGCATGGGCGGTCATGTGGCGCAACACTTCCCATTCCCAGCAGAAGTTTTCCATGAATTGGCTTGGTAGTTCAACGGCATCCCATTCCACGCCTTTGATGCCTGAAACGCCGTATTCATCCACTTGTGTGAGCATGTGGTGCAGGCCGTGACCAAATTCGTGGAACATGGTGATGACTTCATCGTGCGTGAATAGTGCTGGCTTACCGCCGACTGGTGCAGAGAAGTTGCAAGTTAAGAATGCGACCGGCAACTCAACGCGACCATCTTTTTTGCGACGTGTAATCGCTTCATCCATCCATGCGCCGCCACGTTTGTTGTTGCGGGCATAGAGGTCCAAATAGAAGTAGG
>CAINWC010000211.1 GCA_903854305.1 uncultured Pseudomonadota bacterium
AATTTTGTACGTGGTGAAGATAGCTGGATTCGTGCCATTTGGGCAGAAAAACCCTTTATTTGGCAACCCTACATACAAACTGATGACACACATATCAAAAAACTCAATGCATTTTTAGACGTATATTTAAATGCGGCAACTCCAGACGTAAAGTCTGTACTAGTCGAATCACAGCTTGCTTGGTCAAAAGCCAACACTTCAACGCCAGCGCCATTTACGCGCTTAATCAAGCAGATACCAGACCTATTGGCTTACGCAAAACAACAAACAAACAACCTTGCCATGCAACCAGACCTTGCAACTAAGCTGGTGATTTTTAGTGAAAATTTGGCTAAAAATAAGGTATAATTCGCGGTTTTAGCGTACTCATTATTTCAAGCACGCACCAAAACTTATTCACTAAAACTTAACTTAGTAGGACAATCTATGAAAACAGCACAAGAACTTCGCGCCGGTAACGTAATTATGGTCGGCAGTGACCCATTGGTAGTGGTTAAAGCCGAATATACTAAATCTGGCCGCAGCACTGCTGTAGTAAAAATGAAATTTAAAAACTTGTTAACTGACACCCCTAGCGAAACTATCTATGGCGCTGGCGACAAATTTGAAGTGGTTATTCTAGAGAAAAAAGAAGCAACTTACTCTTACTTTGCTGACCCAAGCTACGTGTTTATGGACGCTGAATATAATCAGTATGATGTAGATGCAGAATTCATGGCAGACAGCCTGCCTTATCTTGAAGATGGCATGGCGGTAGATATTCGCTTTTACAACGAAAAACCTATTTCAGTTGAACTACCAACCACTGTAGTCCGCGAAATCACTTATACCGAGCCAGCAGTTAAAGGCGACACATCAGGTAAAGTAATGAAACCAGCTAAAATTGCATCTGGTCATGAGTTTCCAGTACCGCTATTTTGTGCTCAAGGCGATAAGATTGAAATTGACACACGCACTGGTGAATATAGAAACCGCGTATTAAAATAAACACGTTGAGATAAACATTAGGCGCAATTACGCTTTGCAATGCTTAACAAAAAGGGAGCCAATTGCTCCCTTTTTTAATGCCTAAAAAGACCTAATCGCGTTATGATAGCGCATAATAAATAGTAAAATAACGACAGGAGCGCATCAATGAACGACAAACAATTAGTCGCTTTACAAGCCGCTAAATACGTAAAAAACGGCATGCTTGTTGGCTTAGGCACAGGTTCTACTGCCAATTATTTTATTGAAGAACTCGCCCGTCGCCAACGTGATGAAGGTTTAAAAATCACCACGGTAGCCAGCTCTACTATTAGCGCTAATATGGCGCAATCTCTGCTTTTACCTATCGTTGCTTTAGAGCACATTAGTTACATTGACTTGTATGTGGATGGTGCTGATGAAATTACTCCCGAGATGACATTGCTCAAAGGTCGCGGTAGCGATCTAGTCAAAGAGAAATTATTGGCAAAAGCGGCCACGCAATTTATTGCTGTGGCAGATGAAAGTAAACTCGTCAGCACTATTGGTCAAAATTTTGTTATTCCGATTGAAGTGATTCCATTTGCTTGGCAACTCACTAAAAAAAACCTTCAAGATGCTGGTGGGCAAGGTGATTTACGTCCAAACGCTGCTAAAGATGGATTTTGGGTAACCTCGCATGGCAGCTATGTACTAGACATGAACTTCGACAAAAGTCTTGATGCCAAGACATTAAATGCTTTAATCAGCGATACTCCTGGCGTAGTAGAGCACGGTATTTTTTACGGCCTCACTGACGCTGTCTTTGTCGCCGCAAACGGCGTAATTACTGAGCGATGGGCCTAACCTTGCGCTTACATTTGGATAATGCTCACTGTGCATTATTTAAACTAACAATGCGTTTAGTTGCATCATCATTATTAGTAGCCTTATCGCTAAGTGCTTGCTCTCCAAATGGTAACGAAGCAAAACAAAATGCTACAGCGCTCAATAAGCATGAGCTGGTTTTTGTAACGCATAACGGCCCGACCACTTATTACATGGATGGTGATAATGAGTTCTCTGGCATTGAATATGACTTAGCGACTTTATTTGTTAAAGATTTCGCGCCCGAATATCAAATCAAGTTTTTATTAGTCAACAGCATCAGCGATGTTATCCCGACACTACTTAAAGGCAAGGCTAATATTGCCGCAGCCAACTTAACCGTTACCCACCTTAGACAGCAGCTGGTTCAGTTTTCAAAACCTTACCAAGAAACGCAACAGCAGCTGGTCTACAACAATGAAGTCGATGATAAACCTAAAAATATAGCAGCACTTTCAGATAGAAAAATTGCAGTGCCAGCGGGCACCAGTTTTGCCGAACGCTTAAGCCAAATACAAGAAAAAGAACCTTCTTTACATTGGCATGCACTTAATCAAACCAATTCAGAAACATTATTAGATGAGGTCGCGAGCGGCGTTTTAGACTTCACAGTAGCTGATAGTTATTTAGTAGCGATGATGCAAAACTACTATCCTAACCTAGAGGTCGCTATGCCGCTAGGCAAGCCAGAAAGTATTGCCTGGGCTTTGCCAAAAAATGCAGACCCAGCATTGGTGAAAAAAGTGAATGCATTTTTTGATAAAATTCATCAAGATGGCACATTGCGCAATTTAATCGATCGCTACTATGGTAGCTCTAAACGCTTAAATACATTAGACATCACTAATTTTCTAAAACTCTCAAATACCCTATTGCCTAAATATAGAAACCTATTCAAACAAGCACAAGAAGTGACCGGACTTGATTGGCGTTTGTTAGCGGCAGTGAGCTACCGTGAATCGCATTGGGATACGTTTAGCACCTCACCGACCAACGTGCGCGGACTCATGATGCTGACTGAAGGCACTGCTGACTTAATGGGTGTTACCGATAGGCTAGACCCTAAACAAAGCATACCTGCTGGTGCCAAATATATACTGAAAATGAAAGATACCATACCAGACCGTATACCCGAGCCGGATAGAACCTATTTTGCACTAGCTGCCTACAACATTGGTTATGCGCATGTGGAAGATGCAAGAGTACTTGCTAAGCGTTTAAAACTGAATCCCGATAGTTGGGCAGACGTTAAAAAAACGCTGGTGATGTTAAGTAACCCTGAATATTACAATACGGTTAAATATGGTTATGCGAGCGGAGGAGCACCTGTGATTTTTGTGGAGTCTATTCGCAGTTACCAACGCATTTTAGAGCGTTACCAACCTGGCCACAATCCTGAGTTCAACAGCTTTAAAATTGCGCGCAATGATTAAACGGGGATCCGACTAAACAGTTGCCCGATTAAACAAACCCCTTCGAAAAACTCAATGAACATCGTACTCAGAGTTTATCAAAGGCAGCTAAATCACAAAGTCAGCTAAATCATTAGTGCGCTTTAATATATTCGAGATTTTTCATATATGGTCTCAATACTTCAGGCACGGTCACGCTGCCATCGGCATTTTGATAGTTCTCTAGCACGGCAACCAGTGTGCGCCCTACCGCCAAACCTGAGCCATTTAAGGTATGTACAAACTCTGTCTTGCCACTTTCATTTCTAAAACGCGCTTGTAAACGACGTGCTTGAAATGCCTCGCAATTCGACACAGATGAAATTTCACGGTAAGTGTTTTGGGCTGGCAACCATACTTCCAGATCATAAGTTTTAGCCGCGCCAAAACCCATATCACCCACGCAAAGTGACACCACGCGATACGGCAAGCCTAATGCCTTTAAGATGTTTTCTGCATGACCCACCATTTCATCCAGCGCTGCGTAGCTGGTATCCGGATGGACGATTTGCACCATCTCGACTTTATCAAACTGATGCTGGCGTATCATGCCCTTGGTGTCTCTGCCGTAAGACCCAGCCTCAGAACGGAAGCATGGCGTATGCGCGGTGAGCTTGATAGGTAATGACTCGAAAGGCACGATTTCATCGCGCACGGTGTTGGTAAGCGTAACTTCGGAGGTAGGGATTAAATAAAGCTTACTGTCATTATGCATTAATGAAAATAGATCTTCTTCAAACTTAGGCAGTTGCCCAGTGCCAGTTAACGTCTCCTTATTTACCAAATATGGCGTATAACACTCTTCATAGCCATGCTGCTCAGTCTGGGTATCCAGCATAAACTGCGCTAAAGCACGATGCAACTTGGCAATCTGTCCGCGCATAAAAGTAAAGCGAGCACCTGAAAGTTTAATGCCTGTATCGAAATCCAACCCTAATGGCGTACCAACATCGGTATGGTCTTTGATTTCAAAATCAAAAGTACGTGGCGTGCCTACTTTACGCACTTCAACGTTATCGGTTTCAGACTTACCGGCTGGCACGCTCTCGTGCGGCAGATTTGGAACGTTCAATAACATGTTTTGTAAATCGGTTTGCAACTCAACTAATCGGGCTTCATCGGCTTTTAGCTGATCACCCAAACCAGCGACTTCTGCCATGATTGCGCTCACGTCTTCGCCTTTGGATTTAGCAAAGCCGATCTGCTTAGACGTGTTATTACGCTTGGCTTGCAACTCTTGTGTGCGTGTTTGCACCGTTTTCCGTTCATTTTCCAAAGCGGTGAAGCTGGCTGAGTCGAACTCGAAACCGCGTTTTTTTAACTGACTAACAACGCCATCTAAATCATTTCTTAATGCTTGAATATCTAACATTTTTCTATTTCCTAAGTCTCTATTTTTTAGTTTTTTTATCTAGTTGGCGCTTATCTAATTCGCGCAGGTGCGCCAATTTTTCCGTAATTTTACCTTCTAAGCCGCGTGGTGTGGGGATATAAAACTGAGGCGGGGTTAAATCATCTGGAAAATAATCCACGCCAGCGGCATAAGCCTCAGGCTCATTATGCGCATAACGATACTCCTTGCCATAATCCAAGGACTTCATCAGCTTCGTGGGCGCGTTTCTTAAGTGCAAGGGCACTGGGCGTGAGTTATCTTGCGCCACAAAGGCTTTAGCCTGATTATAAGCGTTGTAAGAGGCATTACTTTTAGGCGCTACTGCCAAATAAATCACGGCATTCGAAAGCGCTAGCTCGCCTTCAGGCGAACCCAGCCGCTCAAAAATCTGGCAAGCCTCAAGCGCCATGCTTTGCGCGCGCGGGTCAGCTAAACCGATATCTTCAATCGCCATACGCACAATGCGTCGACCCAGATATAACGGGTCTGCACCGCCATCTAGCATACGCAAGAACCAATACAAAGCAGCATCCGGATTCGAACCACGTACCGATTTATGCAACGCTAAAATCTGGTCGTAAAAAGCTTCGCCACCTTTGTCAAAACGGCGTAACTTGCTCGCCATGGTGGTTTGCAAAAAAGCCTCGTCTATCTCCGTAACATTTGCGCCTTCAGCCGCGTTAAATAAACTTTCTACAAAATTGAGTAAACGCCTGGCATCGCCGTCGGCATAGGCAAGTACCTGCTCGCGCACGTCGTCTGCCATGGTAATGTTTGCTGCAACCAATTCTTGCGCGCGATCGAGCAGTAAGCCTAACTCTGCTTCAGACAATGCGTTGAGTACAAACACCTGCGAGCGGCTTAATAAGGCGCTATTGACTTCAAATGACGGATTCTCAGTGGTGGCACCAATAAACGTGATTAAGCCACTTTCCACAAACGGTAAAAATGCATCTTGCTGGCCTTTGTTAAAGCGATGCACTTCATCGACAAATAAAATAGTTTTGCGGCCATGATGCTGCAAGGTAAGCTCGGCACGCTCAACCGCCTCTCTAATGTCCTTAATGCCAGACAACACGGCAGAAATTGGAATGAACTCGGCATCCGCCGTATTGGCAATCAAACGCGCCAAGGTGGTTTTGCCTACGCCCGGTGGGCCCCACAAAATCATAGAAGGCAGCTTGCCAGATTGAAATGCCAACCGTAACGGCTTACTTTCACCTAAAAGATGCGACTGCCCAACAACTTCATCTAAAGTCTTAGGACGTAATCGCTCTGCGAGCGGTGCTTGTGGTTGTTTAGATGTAAATAAACTGCTCAAAAATAGTTACCTGTAACATTCAAACAAAAAAGAACAATCAAATAAAAAAGGTATGTAAGCTTTTCAGCCTGCATACCTAAATAATATCAATAATATCACTGATAGCAATGATTACATTGGCACTAGTATATTACTCCCCGACTACATCAACTCCTTTAGGTGGCTTGAATAAAAAGGTCTTTGCATCAATCACCGGGTTAGATTCAAGCTTAGTAAAAACTATTTTAGTTTGATGACCAAAACTATCTACCAAGTCCATTTCCTGCAACGCATTATCTTTAAAACCCAAGGATATTTGGTCAAAGCCGGTGTCTTTTTCTTTTGGCGTTGCAATGACCCAATCAAGATTATCTGTACGAGAGGCATTCATCAGCTTAAAGTTTTTATCTAAGCTATCATCACCGGCCAACAAGGCTGCTGGGCTTGAACCGAGCGTTTTGCTTAACTCTCTCACGGTCACTTGCGCCAACTCGGTGTCGTAAAGCCACACTTGCTTACCATCACTGATGATTTGCTGTTCAAATGGCTTGTTGTAATCCCACCTAAATTTATTCGGCCGCTTCAACTGCATTTGACCGTACACTTCTTGTATCTTACGGCCTTGTTTATCGGTGACCAGCTGATAAAAATTAGCGCGCATGGCATGGGTTTTATCATAAAAATTCTTAAGGCTAGAGATACCATCAGCTTTTGCTAATAATGGCATCACCAACACACAAGCTAACATTATGGCTTTTATCTTACGCATTCATATCCTTATTTTTTTAGGCATCGTGGTTTTTAAGCATCATGATGTGGTGCTAATACTTCACGGTTACCGTTACTTTGCATGGCAGATACCAGTCCGGCACGCTCCATATCTTCAATCAAGCGAGCAGCACGGTTATACCCAATGCGTAATTGACGCTGTACGCCTGAAATACTGGCTCGGCGTGATTTAAGTACAATACCGACAGCTTCATCATACAGCGGGTCGACTTCTGAAGCACCACCGGCACCTGAACTGCCGCTATCTGAAAAGTCGGCCTCACCTTCTAATGCTTCATTGCTTAAGATGCCTTCAATGTAGTTTGGTTCACCCTGCGCTTTGAGGTAATTCACTACTTTATGGACTTCCTGGTCTGATACAAACGCGCCATGGATACGCACAGGGTAGCCGGTGCCTGGCGGCATGTACAGCATATCACCCTGACCTAATAACGCCTCAGCGCCCATTTGGTCTAGTATGGTGCGTGAGTCAATTTTGCTTGAGACCTGAAACGAAACGCGTGTCGGGATATTAGCTTTAATTAAGCCGGTAATCACATCAACCGACGGGCGCTGCGTGGCAAGTACCAAATGTATGCCAGAAGCCCGCGCTTTCTGTGCCAGGCGTGCGATGAGCTCTTCGACCTTTTTGCCCACGACCATCATCAAATCGGCCAACTCATCAATCACCACTACGATCAACGGCATTTCTGTCAGCGGTTCAGGTTCATCCGGCGTTAAGCTAAATGGATGCGGTATTTTTTCACCGGCTTTATCGGCATCTCTGATTTTTTGGTTATAGCCCGCTAAGTTACGCACACCCAGCATAGACATCAACTTATAGCGACGTTCCATCTCGGCCACACACCAATTAAGGGCGTTGGCGGCTTGTCGCATATCGGTCACTACTGGTGCCAACAAATGTGGAATGCCTTCATACACTGAAAGCTCCAGCATTTTTGGGTCAATCAAAATCATGCGTACCTGACTGGCGTCTGCCTTATAAAGCAAACTTAAAATCAGCGCATTAATCGCCACTGACTTACCTGATCCGGTTGTACCTGCCACCAATACATGCGGCATTTTGGCAAGATCAGCCACGGCTGGCTTACCCGCAATATCTTTACCCAAGCAGATGGCGAGCGGTGATTTCACATCCGCATAGGCTTGGCTACCCATGATTTCGGACAAGTAAACAATCTGCCGTTTAGGATTAGGAATTTCTAAACCCATGCAAGTTTTGCCTGGAATGGTTTCTACTACCCGAACGCTGACCACAGATAAGGCTCGCGCTAAATCTTTGATTAAATTAGTAACTTGGCTGCCCTTAACGCCGGCGGCCGGCTCTAGCTCAAAGCGGGTAATTACTGGACCTGGCAAAGCGGTGAGCACTTTAACTTCAATGCCAAAATCCATTAATTTTCGTTCGATTAAACGCGAAGTAAAATCTAGCGTTTCAGCAGACTGTGGCTCTACCGTGCCGGATGGCTCATCCAGCAAATGTAAAGGCGGCAGGCTAGAATCTGGCATTGTTTCAAACAATGGTGCTTGCTTCTCTTTTTGCACGCGTTCGCTTTGTATAATTTCAAGTATCGGCGCTTCAATCAACACTGGTTCACGATCAACCACACGTTTACGCTCAGCATGTACGAACTCTGTACGTTCGATCTCAACGGCCTTACCTGCTTTTCTATCTTGCCAATCTTGTAATTTAAACTTGATGAATTCATAGCTAGCAATTAAACCAGCACCAAATTTTTCGGTCAGCATGATCCAGGACCAGCCCGTAAACAAACTAAAGCCGATCACAAACATCACCAACAACAGCATGCTAGAACCTGTGTAGCCAAACATCATGCGTAAACCGCTATCTACAGAGGTGCCCAACATACCGCCGGGCGCCAGTGGCAACGAGGTTGGCAGGCTGATTAAATGGCCCGCCTCTATTGCACATGAGGCAATCAACAACAAAGCAAAGCCGATAAAATTAAACAGTAAAAATGGCTTTTTACTCAAATCAACTGCTTCTAATTTCAGGTATACAAACCACATAGCATAAAAAGCGAGTATTGCCCACCACCATGCTGAAAAACCGAACAGGTACAACAACATATCTGAAAGCCACGCACCCACATTGCCGCCACTATTATGGATAACAGAGCTATCAGCCGCCATGTGCGACCAAGAAGGGTCTTCGCGATGATAAGTAAAAAGAATCACGGTAAGATAAAGCCCGACCAATACCAATCCTAGCCACCATGCCTCTTTAATAAGCGTTGCAACAAGCGCGTTTGATTGATTCACTTCGGCTTCACGACGTGCATTGACAGGAGTTGATTTTTTGAAAAACAAGATAGTAAAAACCTTACAAGTTGTTGGTGTTAAATTTAAGCTTCAAATTTAATTATAGCAGTATCAAAGTCGATGCGTAGCTAATACAATACTATTCTATTTTTAATCACAATCAGATTTCATTAAAGGTTTTTATCATGGCAACACGTCACGTTCATCTTCTCATTTTAGGCTCTGGCCCTGCGGGATATTCTGCTGCGGTTTATGCTGCCCGCGCCAACCTTAAACCAGTATTGATTACCGGTATTGCACAAGGTGGCCAACTGATGACCACGACTGAAGTAGACAATTGGCCAGCCGACGCAGATGGCGTGCAAGGCCCAGAACTCATGGCGCGTTTTCAAAAGCACGCGGAGCGCTTTAATACAGAGATGATTTTTGATCATATTCACACCACGCATTTGGCTGAAAAACCGATTCGCTTAGTGGGTGACAGCGGCGAATATACTTGCGATGCGCTGATTATTGCCACTGGTGCATCCGCTAAATATTTAGGCTTGCCTAGCGAAGAGAAATTTGCAGGTAAAGGTGTTTCTGCCTGTGCTACTTGTGATGGTTTTTTCTACCGTAATCAAGAAGTTGCAGTGATTGGTGGCGGCAATACGGCAGTGGAAGAGGCGCTATATCTAGCCAACATTGCCAGCAAGGTGACTTTAGTGCATAGGCGCGATAAATTCAAAGCTGAAGCGATTCTGGTGGATAAATTGAATGCGCGTGTGGCTGAAGGCAAGATCGTGTTAGAGACTTTCCAAACACTAGATGAAGTCTTAGGCGATGACAGCGGTGTGACTGGCATGCGCCTAAAAAATGTAAATGACGGCAGCTCCAAAGACATTCCATTAATGGGCGTGTTTATTGCGATTGGTCACAAACCGAATACTGATATTTTTGAAGGCCAGCTTGAAATGGAAGGCGGTTATATCGTGACGCAAATGGGCCGTGCGGGTAACGCAACTGCCACGAGTATTCCTGGTATTTTTGCAGCGGGCGATGTGCAAGACCATATTTATCGTCAAGCCGTAACCAGTGCTGGCACAGGCTGCATGGCGGCTTTAGATGCTGAACGATACCTCGACCAATAAGCTTTTAAGCGTCAAAAAACGCTTAAAGCAGGCATTGGCAGCACAAAAACTAAGTGCGCAAAATGCTGCAGCTAACATCAGCCCAAAACCTGCTGATGACGTCAGTATTTTTCGTGACGCGGTAAAAGATGTCATCCCTTTTACCGCGCCACCAGAAATTTTATTCAAACTAAAACCTAAACCCATTCCATTGCAATTTATCCGCGATGAACAGCAAGCCCTTGTTGATTCCTTGTCGGATCACTACATTCCAGCACATGAAATTGAAACAGGTGAAGAACTGCTTTACCTGCGTGACGGCCACTCACCTGATATTCTAAGAAAATTACGCCGTGGGCATTGGGTAATTCAAGCTAAAATTGACTTACATGGCTTAGTGAGCGATGAAGCAAGGTTATACGTTTCAACCTTCATCAGCAATTGCAAAAAACGTGGCATCCGCTGCGTGCGTATCGTGCATGGCAAAGGATTAGGTTCTCGAAACCGCGAACCGATACTCAAACATAAACTGCGCGGCTGGCTGATGCAAAAAGATGAAGTGATTGCCTATGCCGAAGCGAAAAAGCAAGATGGGGGCAGCGGCGCAGTGATTGTGTTGTTAAAAGCTTGATAGCCTGTAGATTGACAAAAATAGCTTAACCAATTATCTACAATTACCTTTATTGATGACTACGCATAACGATAATTTAGACGAAGAAATCATGTGTGATTGCAGCGGCACCACACGTGCCAAGATTAAAAAACTGTTTAATGAAGGCATGGATATGGAAGCCATATCAAATTGGTCTGGTGCACTTTCAGGCTGCGGTGGCTGTGAGTGGGATATTACGCAGTTTTTAAAAGAACTGGCTGAGCAAGAAAAAGATAATATATAACCTGAAAGATTTTAAAAGAGAAATTATATGAAAAAAATAACAATTTCGATAATATTAAGCGGTCGCATGCGTCTGCTTAATAACTGCTAGTCTCTTACTATGCAATTCGAGTTAGAGCAACACCATCGAGACGTACCAACGAAAGAACTCATATTAGAATTGCAGCGCGTCGCAGTCCTGTTGGGTCGCCCCTCTGTGACAATTGACCAATTTAATGAGCACGGAAAATTTCACAGTACAACCCTATCCAGACGCTTCGGATCATAGTTTAAAGCACTCGAAGCGTCTGGCCTAGAAAAGACTCGAAACCTTCACATCACTAACGAGCAATTATTTGAAAACCTTACTACAACATGGCTCAAACTTGGTCGCCAACCAAAGTACCAAGATTTAACAAAAGACAATTCTTTGTTTTCTGCTGGAACGTACGAAAAACGCTTCGGTACTTGGCGCAAAGCATTAGAGGCTTTTGTCGCTTGGGCAAACGAAGGTATAAATCCTGAAACAGTCTTACCGAACCTATCATCAAATCAGCAGAGGCGCACATCACGAAATATAAATTGGCGCTTACGTGCTCTAGTTCTGCTACGCGACGGTGCACGCTGCCAGCTTTGTGGTGCTGAGGCACGCAATGGGGCAACGCTTCAGGTTGACCACGTGATTCCATGGAGCAAGGGCGGTGAAACAATATTTGAAAATCTTCAGGTTCTCTGCCATGTCTGTAATATAGGAAAAAGCAATGTTCAACTTGAACCATAGGGCTAATCCATCAAGCGGGACGCTTAAGGATGCCCCTTATGTCAAACGTTAAAGCCCCAACTCACTCAAGCTCGCATGATCATCTGGTCTGCGACCTAACGGCCAAAAGAACTTCCGTTCAGTTTCTTTAATCGCCAAATCATTAATACTGGCATAGCGCAATTCCATCAGGCCATTCGCATCGAACTGCCAGTTCTCGTTGCCGTAAGACCGGAACCAATTGCCTGTTGCATCGTGCCACTCGTAAACAAATCGCACGGCAATACGGTTGCCTTCAAACGCCCAAAGCTCTTTAATGAGCCTGTACTCTTGCTCGTTGGCACATTTACGCGTTAAAAATTCGACGATTTCTGCACGGCCATGGGGGAATTCGGCGCGGTTGCGCCATTGAGAATCTTGCGTGTAGACCAGTGAGACACGTTGCGGGTCGCGGCTATTCCAGCCATCTTCAGCCATACGCACTTTCTGCATCGCGGTTTCGCGTGTAAACGGTGGTACTGGTGGGCGAACTTCTACATTTACGGTCATCACTTCATTCCTTTTTACGTTAAAACGCTACTCGCCTAAAAATCCACCACTCTGATGCGCCCATAATGTGGCGTATAAGCCACCTGATTTTAGCAATGACTGATGGTCACCCTCTTCGATTATTTGGCCTTCATCCAGCACTACCAGTCTATCCATCGCGGCGATGGTTGATAAACGATGGGCGATCGCAACCACGGTTTTACCTTGCATCAAGCTGTACAAGCTGGCCTGTATCGCGATTTCCACCTCAGAATCCAAGGCGCTGGTGGCTTCATCCAACAATAATATAGGCGCATCTTTTAGCATGACGCGCGCGATGGCAATGCGCTGACGCTGGCCGCCAGAGAGCTTCACGCCACGCTCGCCAACATGCGCATCATAAGCGCTGCGGCCTTTTGCATCCGTTAGCGCTAAAATAAAACCATGCGCCTCAGCATGTTTGGCGGCGATTATCATTTCGGCCTCAGTAGCACTGGGGCGACCATATAAAATGTTATCGCGCACACTGCGATGCAGTAATGAGGTGTCTTGCGTGACCATACCAATCTGGCTGCGCAAGCTGTTTTGTGTCACTTGCCTGATGTCTTGACCGTCAATCAATATGCGGCCTTGTTCTACATCGTAAAAGCGCAGCAGTAGATTCACAATCGTCGATTTACCCGCGCCAGAGCGCCCTACCAAGCCTACTTTTTCGCCTGGTTTGATATTCAAGTTAAGGGCCTGTAACACTGGCGTTTTCATACCGTAGGCAAAACTCACCGCTTCAAATTGGATGCTACCAGTGCTTACCACCAGCGGCTTAGCTTCCGCTATATCAGTAATCTGATGCGCCATTGATAGCGTATTGACACCATCTTGCGCGGTACCAATCTGTTCATAAAGCGTGGTTAGCTCCCACATTATCCAATGAGAGATACCATTCAACCGTAACGCCATTGCAGTAACAGCGGCCACACCGCCCACGCTCACTTCACCCTTAGTCCACAACCACAAGGCAACGCCGGAAGTAGAAATAATCAATAACACATTGAGTATGTGATTCATGACCTCAACACCGGACACATAGCGCATCTGCGCATTTACCGTACCCAAAAATTCATGCATGGCAGATTTTGCATAGCCAGCTTCACGCCCTGCATGTGAAAACAGTTTAACGGTGCTAATGTTGGTATAAGCATCTGTAATGCGGCCTGTCATTAATGATCGCGCATCTGCTTGCTGTTGCGACACTTTAGCCAAACGCGGTACAAAGTAGTTCAGAGAAGTGATATAACAGATGACCCAGACTAAAAATGGCAACATCACCGTGAGATTGAAATGCCCCACCACGGCGACCATCGTCACAAAATAAATAATCACAAATACTAAAATATCGGCAACGATGAACCACACATCACGCACAGCCAAGGCGGTTTGCATGACCTTTGCTGAAACTCGACCGGCAAACTCATCCTGATAAAAACTCATGCTTTGGCTCAGCATGAGTCGATGAAAATTCCAGCGTAAACGCATCGGAAAGTTACCGGCCAGCGCCTGATGTTTAATCAATGTTTGCAAAGAGATAAGTATCGGGCTCAATAACAGCAAAGCGGCTAATAACAATAAGTGCTGTTTTTCTGTGACCCACAATAACTCTGGCGAGGTTTTGCTCAACCAATCAACGACTTTACCCATCACTGCAAATAATAGCGCCTCAAAGCCGCCAATGATTGCCGTAACAATCGTCATAACAAGGATTAACAGCCGTGAACCGCTCGTGCACGCCCACAAAAATGACCACAACGCTTTTGGCGGCGGGTCGATTTCATTTGCAGGGAAAGGATTTAAAAGGTTTTCAAACCAACGCAACATAGAGTGATTTCAGTTCAGAATTAATACAATTTAACCGCTAATTTAAGGATGGATTTTTAATTTTCATAACGACACTTAGTTGTATATAGCAACACTACGTTTTTTATAACAACACTATGCAAAGACTTTTATGGCTCGACTTTACATAGAAACCGCACATATCAAACAAACCGCTTCAGCTGCAATGCCTTCGCCCCTACCCGTAAAGCCCAGTTTTTCAGTAGTGGTGGCTTTCACATTAATCACATCAATGGATACAGCACAATCTTCGGCAATGTTGATGCGCATTTGTTCAGTATGTGGCGATAACTTTGGCAACTCGCAGATTACCGTGCAATCCAGGTTGCTTACTCTGTAGCTTTTGGCTTTGAGTAAAGCCACTACATGCTGTAACAACTCGCGTGAATTAATGCCTTTGTAACGCATATCAGTCGGTGGAAAATGCTTGCCGATATCGCCCAGCGCTGCCGCACCTAGTAGCGCATCGCAAATAGCATGTAGCAACACATCCGCATCAGAATGACCCTCCAAGCCTTTTTCGAAGGGAATATCTACGCCGCCGATGATGCATTTACGTCCAATCACTAGCTTGTGTACGTCAAAACCGTGACCGATTCTTATTGTCATATTTTTACCAATTCTTGATTGTTATGCACTAGCGTTAAGTAAGGTAGCTAGCGTTAAACAAGGCAGACAGCACCGCCAAATCTTGCGGATAAGTTACCTTGAGATTACGCAACTCACCTGTCACCAGTTTAGGTTTCAAACCCAATGCCTCGATTGCCTCGGCTTCATCGGTAGCCGTACCGTTAAACTTGGTGAGTGCCTCTTTAAGCGTGGCGTATCTAAACATTTGTGGCGTTTGCGCCTGCCATAAATCATTGCGCGGTACAGTAGCAGAAACACGCTGCTCGCTATCGGCACGTTTTAAAGTATCTGCAAGGGGTAAGGCCAACAAACCACCCACCGCATCATTTTCTAACGTATTTAATAGCTGGTCTAACAACAGGTTAGTTAAACCTGGGCGAGCCGCATCATGCACCAAAATCCAATCATCCGTCTCGACCTGCGCTTCAATAGCAATTAAGCCATTCAACACCGTCACCGACCGCGTATCACCACCGCAATAATGCACATGCGCTTTGCTACTGGCATTGAAATATGCACTACGCCAATGCGCATCGTCTGCACTGAGTATGATATTGATACTACTAATTCTAATAGCTGAATCAAAGACTTCAATCACATGCTGAATCAGCGACTTACCATGCAAGCTCAAATATTGTTTGGGCGCATCTGCCCGCATACGACTACCGCTACCAGCAGCTGGAATAATGACGTGAAAACGCGCCATGTTAAATCTGGAATAATTTATAAATCATAGCCAAATTTTAACATAGCGCGCTAGTTTGATACTTAAGCAATTGAGGACTAATTACCCGCTTAAGTTAAATGCGGCTTACAAAAAATTAAAACGTCAATCAATCATCCGCACTAGAAACAATTTTATGAATACTTAAATCTGCACCATCAAACTCTTCTTCTTGGCCTAAGCGAATACCCACGAGGGCTTTCAGTACGCCATACACAAGCGTACCACCCACAAGCGCGACCAATACGCCTAAACCTGTGCCGAGCACTTGTGACATCAAGCTTACGCCACCAATACCGCCCAGTGCTTTTGCGCCAAAAATACCAGCGGCAATACCGCCCCATGCACCGCACAGGCCGTGTAACGGCCATACACCAAGTACATCATCAATTTTTAAACGGTTTTGAGTTTTCGTAAAGGCCCATACAAACAATACGCCAGCCACTGCGCCTGTAGCTAATGCACCCAAAGGATGCATCACATCTGATCCTGCACATACTGCCACCAAGCCAGCTAGCGGGCCATTGTGTACAAAACCCGGGTCATTCTTCCCCATGACTAACGCGGCTAAAGTACCGCCTACCAAAGCCATCAGTGAGTTCACTGCAACCAAGCCTGAAATACCTTGGATCGCTTGTGCTGACATCACATTAAAGCCAAACCAGCCCACAGTGAGTATCCAGGCACCTAATGCTAAAAATGGAATATTAGAGGGTGGATGTGCATGCACACGCCCATCTTTACCATAACGACCTGATCGCGCACCAAGCAATAAAACTGCGGCAAGCGCTATCCAGCCACCCATTGCATGAACGACGACTGAACCGGCAAAGTCGTGAAATTTAGCACCGAATGTGGTCAGCAACCAATCTTGAAGTCCGTAATGATTGTTCCAAGCGATACCTTCAAAAAACGGGTAGACAAAACCCACCAATAAAAAGGTTGCAGCGAGCTGTGGATTGAACTTAGCGCGCTCCGCAATACCGCCAGACACAATAGCGGGAATAGCTGCGGCAAAAGTGAGTAGAAAAAAGAATTTAACTAATCCAAAACCATTTTTAGCAGCTAATACATCCGCGCCACTAAAGAAATTCACGCCATAGGCAATACTATAGCCAATAAAAAAGTAGGCGATGGTGGATACTGAAAAATCAACCATGATTTTAACTAAGGCATTGACCTGATTTTTTTTACG
>CAINWC010000212.1 GCA_903854305.1 uncultured Pseudomonadota bacterium
AATATAAAAGGATTTTTTTTAGTCAAATGACTACATCATTTAGATGATAGCTATTCTTTAAGGATAAAAAAAGAAACCAACCACTACTGCAACTATGGTCTAGTTTTAATAGTGATTTCTTTGTCGTTTGGCTTGGCAGAAATCACATCAGTTGCAGCAGGCAATTGATTAGCCGATGGCATAGGTAGCGGTTGATTAATCACTTGATAAAATACTTCATCCTGCTTAATCATACCAAGTTCACTGCGAGCGCGCTCTTCAATGGCGGCGCGACCACTTTTTAAATCAAGCACTTCGGCATCTAGTGTGTCATTACGCGCTTTCAGCCCATTGTTTTTTTCTTGCTGTTCGGCAATCTGTCGATTTAGATCCCACACGCGCAACCAACTCCCCTTGCCCAGCCACAGAGGATACTGCAGCAAGGCAATGAGGATGACAAATATAAGCGTTAATGCTTTCACCTACTTCAGTGACCTATCAAGCTCACTTAAATAGTTGATAGAACGCGGACATGCCAGCGTAGCTAGAGGCATCGCCTAACTCTTCTTCAATACGTAAAAGCTGATTGTATTTAGCAATACGCTCTGAACGTGATATTGAGCCAGTTTTAATTTGCAAAGCATTCGTTGCTACTGAAATATCCGCAATCGTTGTATCTTCTGTTTCACCTGAGCGATGTGAGATGACTGAAGTGTAGCCAGCGCGTTTCGCAGTTTCAATCGTTTCAAATGTTTCAGTCAGCGTACCAATTTGATTCACTTTGATAAGCACTGAGTTTGCAACACCGCGCCTAATACCTTCACGCAAGATTTTTGCATTGGTCACAAAAAGATCATCACCCACTAATTGAGTTGTTTTACCTAGGCGTTTAGTCAAAATATCCCAACCGTCCCAGTCAAACTCACTCATGCCATCTTCAACACTGATAATCGGGTATTTATCACACCAAGTGGCTAGATAATCGGTAAATTGTGCTGATGACAACTCCAATCCTTCTGAAGTTAAATGATATTTACCATTTTTGTAAAACTCGGTACTTGCACAATCTAAACCTAAATAAACATCACGGCCTGGCTCGTAACCTGCATCAGAAATGGCTTCCATGATGTATTGAATCGCTGATTCATTTGAAGGTAAGTTAGGTGCAAAGCCGCCTTCATCGCCTACCGTTGTGGCTAGGCCTTTTTTATGTAGCGTTTTCTTTAAAGCATGAAACACTTCCGCACCGCAACGCAAAGCTTCTCTAAAACTTGGGCGACCTGCTGGAATAATCATAAATTCTTGCATGTCCACGCTGTTATCAGCATGTGCGCCACCGTTGATGATGTTCATCATTGGTGTCGGTAATTGCATGGCACCAGAACCGCCTAAATAGCGGTATAAAGGCAAGCCGGATTCTTCAGCCGCAGCACGTGCGCAAGCCATAGAAACGGCTAAAATCGCATTGGCGCCTAAGCGATCTTTGTTCTCAGTGCCATCTAATTCAATCAGTGTTTTGTCGATAAAACTTTGTTCTTCAGCGTCTAAGCCAATGATTGCTTCTGTGATTTCAGTATTCACGTTTTCAACAGCACGCAACACACCTTTACCTAAATAACGGCTTGCATCGCCATCACGCAGCTCTGCAGCTTCTTTAGAGCCTGTAGAAGCGCCTGATGGCACTGCAGCACGGCCAATCACGCCATTTTCAAGGAGCACGTCAACTTCTACGGTTGGATTGCCACGTGAATCTAAAATTTCACGGGCGATAATATCTACAATTGCACTCATCACTTTACTCCTCAAATATACAAGTTTTAATTTTTTGAAAAAATTACAGCACGATTCTAATGATCGTTTTTATAAAGTTGATTCAATAAAACCAGCTTTTTTTACTAATCGATCTAAATCGACCAATACTTCCAATAAGTCTTTCATTCTGTGCAACGGCCATGCGTTAGGCCCATCAGATAACGCTTTAGATGGGTCTGGGTGCGTTTCCATGAAAATACCAGCAATACCACTTGCAACTGCAGCCCGTGCCAATACCGGCACATGCTCACGTTGACCGCCGCTTTTATCACCTTGTCCGCCAGGCTGTTGTACTGAATGAGTGGCATCGAATACTACCGGGCAGTTAGTTTCACGCATAATCGCTAAACCGCGCATATCAGACACTAAAGTATTGTAGCCAAACGACACACCGCGCTCGCACACCATAATCGTATCTTGGTTACCGTTCGCTTCTCGTGCCTTTTGCACCACATTACGCATATCACCAGGCGCCATAAACTGGCCTTTTTTGATATTGACCGGCTTGCCTGATTTTGCACAAGCGGTAATAAAGTCAGTTTGGCGGCATAAAAATGCCGGGGTTTGTAACACATCCACTACCGCTGCCACATGTGGCACTTGTTCTTCGGTGTGTACATCAGTCAAAATTGGCACACCAATCTGGCGACGCACTTCATCTAAAATCTTTAAGCCTTCTTCCATACCAAAGCCACGGAAAGTGCTGTTTGAACTGCGATTAGCTTTATCGTAAGAAGATTTGTAAATAAACGGGATGCCCAATGCCGCGGCGATCTCTTTGAGCTGGCCTGCCGTGTCAATTGCCATTTGCTGTGATTCAATCACACATGGCCCAGCAATCAAGAATAATGGTTTATCTAGCCCTACTTCAAACCCACATAACTGCATAACAATCCTTTATTAATTCAATATTTAAAACAAGCTGCTGTTATTCAACGCCTATTGGATTTACTTAGCGAGTTGGTGTGCTAGCGCAGCTTTCACATAAGCGGTGAATAGCGGATGTCCAGTGCGTGGGTTAGATGTAAATTCCGGGTGAAATTGGCAAGCCACAAACCAAGGATGCACATTTTGAGGCAACTCGATCATCTCGCATAAATTTTCAGTTGGCGTTCTGGCTGAGATCACTAAACCAGCCGCTTTTAATTGCTCAACGTAGTTGTTATTTACTTCGTAACGATGACGATGACGCTCATTTACTTGATTACCGTAAATGCCAGCAGCCATAGTATTCGGCACGATTGGGCAAGCCTGCGCACCTAAACGCATCGTGCCGCCAAGATCAGAATCAGTAGTACGCGTTTCTAAACGACCATCAGCCGACTGCCATTCAGTAATTAAACCAACGACTTGATGCG
>CAINWC010000213.1 GCA_903854305.1 uncultured Pseudomonadota bacterium
AAGCACAATAATGGCCTTAAGGATGGCAGTATTGGCAGGATCATTCTCAAGATTACTCACAAAGGCTTTATCAATTTTCAATCGATCAATCGGAAAATCCTTTAGGTAAGCCAGACTTGAATAACCTGTACCAAAATCATCTATGGCCAACTTAACACCTATCATTTTTAGGGCATGCAGTGTTTCTACAAATTTTGCCGCATCATCAATTAATGTACTTTCAGTAATTTCCAGCTCTAGGCAATCTGGATCTAGGTTGGTAACTTCGAGGGCATTTTTGATAATCTGTGCAAGATTAGGCTGTTTAAATTGCCGTGGTGAAACATTGACCGCAATGGGAATGGCCCGCCCCATTTTTTCTTTTAATTCTTTGGCCTTTTTACAGGCCGTGATTAAAACCCATTCACCGATACGCTCGATTAGACCTGTTTCTTCTGCAACATGAATGAACTTATCAGGGGGAATCAGTTCACCTTCAGGCGTTTGCCAGCGGATTAATGCCTCTGCGCTACTAATAAGACCCGTTGCAAAATTTACCTTAGGTTGGTAATGCAGCAGGAATTCACCGTTTTCTATCGCAAGCCGTAAGCGATATTCCATCATCACGCGCTCAGTCAAAGCATCGTTCAATTCTTGCGTGTAAATTTGATAGTTATTGCGACCAGCCTTTTTGGCTTTATACATCGCAGAATCAGCATTTTTAAGTAGTGTATTCGGTGCAATGCCGTCATCCGGATAAATACTGATGCCTATGCTACAGGTGACAACGTAATCTAACGCATTAATGACGCAAGGCACGGCAACGGCAGTTAATACGCGCTGCATGCTCAGTAGAATATCGTCCACATTCTCGATATTCGTCAGCAATATCACAAACTCATCGCCCCCTAATCTCACCACGGTATCTATTTCACGAATACAGCTAGATAATCGCTTAGACATGATCAGTAGTAATTGATCGCCTACCTCATGCCCCATACTATCGTTGATCAGCTTGAACTGATCAAGATCGACAAAAGCAACGGCCATTTTATTTTTGTAACGATCAGCAAAGTTAATGGATTGCTGAAACCTATCATTCAGCATGTAGCGATTAGGCAATCCAGTCAGACTGTCATGCGTGGCTTGGTGCTCAATTTTATGATCATAGTTTTTACGCGCGGTAATATCCTCAACCGTACCTTCGTAATAAAGTAAATTGCCTACTTCGTCGTGCACCATACGTGCATTTTCAGAAATCCAGAGAGTGCTATTATCTTTTCGATAAACTAATGACTCGAAGTTATGCACACTTTGATTGGCTAACATGGCTTGCACAAACTCTTCGCGACGACCAGGAGTCACATAAAGCTGTTGCTGGATATTATTAAGTACAAGCATGAGCTCTTCTGGTGAACTGTAGCCATACATGCGCGCGAGTGCCGGATTGACGATCAGGTAATGTCCGTTGGGCGAGGTCTGAAAAATACCTTCAATCGCATTCTCAAAAATAGAGCGATAACGAAACTCCGTGTCACGTAATGACTGCTCAATCTGCTTGCGCTCGGTAATATTCTGAATGAAACCTTCTATCGCATGCACTTTTCCTTGTGCGTTATAAATCGGGTTCCCACGTTCGCATACCCAGATGATACTGGTATTTGCATGAACGATGCGATATTCGACCTCAAAGCGAGCACCAAGCCTAACCGCCTCTTCGATAGTATTGCGGACCACCTCTCGATCATCTTTAAAGGTAATTTCTTCGTAGGAAATTATCTTGTTAAAAACGAGATCCTCGGGGGAGAAACCAGTTAAATCTTTGCAGCCATTGCTGACAAATATCATGGTCCAGTGTTTGTCATAGAGATTGCAATAAACCAAGCCCTCAAGATTATCTACAAGTGCGTCCAGCATGCGCTGGCGGTCATGTACAAAGGCATCAATAGAAATAAGAGATTTAACGGTTGGCAAAGGCAAGTTCATTATTTTTGGTCTTAGATATCCATCGGTGGACTAATGTTATTACTTAAGCAGTATTCATGCCGAATAGGATAAATGTCATCTATATCTTACTTGCGCGTTGCGAGATTACAGCTGCAGCAGCTTATTACTCAAACAAGCGCATCAAATGACAATGCAAGTTGCTTTGAACAATGCACTTTTAATGGGCTGCTATATGAGCATATGCACCAAAGGTAAGCCGCTTCTGCATCTTCTTTATGGTTAAACCGTCACTTGCTACTGTCATTCAGTGATTTTTAGATGGCTTACATTTTGCTTATCTATCATTGATAAGGTCGGTAGTATTTACGACGATAATAATTTTATGGGCATAAACATGAGCCAAATAACTTCGATTCAGATTGATAACTTTCTCCCTTACATGCGGGATGTCATTCGTTGTGAACAATCTTTACATGAGCTAAACCTGATGTGGCGCATGATTGAATCCTCTGCCAAGATGAATTGTCCAGTGGAGGCTAAAAGCATTCTGCCTACTATGGCAGCAACACGTGAAGGCTTTAATCGGCTGGAAAAAGAACTGGTACTCAGTCTGGTGCAAGAAAAAGTAGCGACCGTATTAAATGAAATAGGCACTAAAGCACAGTATGTCATCGACATTTTAGTGCGTAACCTATATGAGCGTACCGCTGACGTAGGTTTTCTAGCGACGGATAAAGAGTTATGCGCATTTGTTGCAGGATTATCTGGCAATGACGATAGTATCCGCGCGCGTTTGCGCGCCTACAGAAGAAAATATACCGTGTACGATGAAATCATTTTACTAGACGTAGATGGCAATGTTTTGGTGCAAATTAATGAAGAAACCCCGATTGAAGGAAGCTTAGATCCTCTTATTGCAGAAACCTTAGCATCAGATCAATATGTAGAAACATATCGAGCAACCGACCTGCGACCCAGTAAAGATAAGGCGCTGATTTACTCTAAACGGATGTTGCATCCTGACACAGGCGTGGTAATCGGCGTGTTATGCCTATGTTTCAATTTTGTAGAGGAAATGGCTGGTGTTTTTAAATCACATGGCGATCCTTCTGGTCGATCAGTGATGCTGTTACTTGATGGTGACAATTGCGTCATAGAGACGAGCGATCTGCGTTGGGTCCCAGTAGGCGCGATAGTGCCGGTGAATCGCGATGCCCAATCAACCTTGAAAATGTATGGCGGACGTGAGTATTTGATACGTACGTTTATTGCTGACGGTTACCAAGGCTACATGGGACCTCCCAGCTGGCAAGGCCAAGTCATGATTCCAGTGGAAATTGCTTTTACCGGCAAAGAAACCAATGCATTAAAGGCATTAGACCCAGCGGTAGCCGAAGGTTTGCTGTCGCATGCACAATCCTTCTGCCCTCCACTTTTTGAAGTGATGACTGCCGCATCTACCATACGACGGGTGGTTTGGAATGGCCAAGTGATGACCGCGGGGCAAAGTGGAGAATTATTGAAATTAAAAACCATTTTGGATCAGATTAGCGAAACTGGCACCCGCAGTAATGAGTTGTTCGCGCAATCAATTAATGATCTCTACGAGACCGTACTGGCTTCGAGATTACAAGACTCTGAATTCGTATCACATCTACTGGTCGATTTGCTTGACCGTAATCTATACGAACGTTCCGATGATTGTCGCTGGTGGGCTGTGACCCCTGAATTAAGAGTCGCACTTGACTCTCAAGCAATAGATAGCGCAATGGTCTCGCGCATTACCAATATTCTGGAATATATCAATGCACTTTATACGGTTTACACCCGTATTTTTGTCTATGACAATACCGGCTGTATCATCGCCAGTACAAACCCCATAGATGGTGATGATTCGATGATTGGCACTTCAATCGTTGGCACTACTATTGATGCAACCACACTAGCGCACGTAATGTCTTTGCGAACAGAGCAGCAATATTATGTATCACCTTTTGTGCCAGATGCGCTATACGACAATGCGCCAACTTACATTTACCATGCGGCCATCATGGCACCTGACAGTGACACTGTCGTTGGCGGCATTGGCATTGTCTTCGATTCAGCCCCTGAGTTATCTGCTATGTTGCAGGGAGGCATAGCCGAAAAAGAATCTATTAACGCTTTTTATATAGACCGGCAGGGTCAGATCATTTCTAGTACAGATCCCACTCGCCCTGTTGGCTCGGTCTTGGAGATTGATGCAGATCTGCTTACGTTGCCAAATGGCAAAAGTACATCACGTATCGTGACACATGATGGGCATTACTCAATACTTGGCTGCAGTGTTTCTCATGGTTATCGAGAATTCAAAGTCACCGATGGATACAAAGAAGAAGTTATCGCCGTTGTTTATGATTCTTTTGGAGAGGTTAGAGGGCGCGCTAGTTCAGGTAACAATTCGGCATCAATTATTGAGGCAACGCCGATTAAATCTGGTGATCCTGAATTCGCCACATTTTTTATTGATGGAGGTTTGTTCGCGATTGAGGCTAAGTATGTGCTGGAAGCACTATCCGCATCAGAAATTTCTCCCGTTTCCATCGGCAGTCGTTCTGAGCGAGTTGGCATACTGGCGATACAACATGAAGATGAAGGTAAAGCCTATGCCTGGGTGTTTGACCTTGGGTTCTTATTAAGCGGGGCACTTTCTGTAGTGGATAGTAACAGCCAAGTCATTGTGATCGAATATGGGCAACATAAGATTGGCCTACTCGTAGGGGCACTGCATTCAGTAGCGCAGTTTAATATAAGCCAAGTGGCTTTTACACCACTTGCCGCGAATAGAGATGGTGTGTTGATCAAGCAGATTATTAAAGCGAATAGCGGGAATCTTTTGATTCAGGCGATTGATATTAAGTATCTACTCAACATGCTCAGCAACCCCTTTGAATCGGTGCGTGAGGACAGAAAAGTGGCCTAAAATTTCGACTTTAGTCATGTTACAACTTAAATGTTGGCACCAAATCAGATGGTTGCGTGCCTCCGCACAATAGCCTCTCGATTAAAACAGGTTTAGATTATTTCCGTCTGTCCTCATTGGTTTTTTCAGTTTGAGCTGTGTTAATTGTTCAGGCGTTTTTTGTTGAGACTTAAGTGACTTTGCAAGCGAGAGCAAAGTCACTTTATTTCGTTCATCTAAAGCTTCAATGATTAGGTGAAGCTGGTTATTCAACACTTGAGCATCCAAAGGTTGCGTGCGTAAATACTGCATAAAATCATCTAGATTAGTCCCCAGTGCATGAGCAATATTGATCAAGACCGGTATACGGTGCTCCTTAACTCTATCAAGCTCATAATCTAAAATGACTTTTGTAGGCACACCAACGCTCTCAGCAAGCGCTGACCTAGTGAGACTATTCGCTTTCCTAGCGGATTTAATCTGCTGACCTATACTCATCATCTAGTGCGCCGTCAACATTTTCAAGATTGCGTCATATTCCGTGACCATCTCAACGATTGAGTCTGCGAACTTATAGTCATAGACATAATCGTTTATCCACTCGGCTCCATTGGAATTATCATCAGTCATCATGGGAGTGAAGGTCAAATCCAAATACCGACCATCACCAATGTCGATGACATCAATACCATCCTCATCCTTCACCACCTCCCAATGGTCTGGTACTTCCATGCCTAGCGTGATGGTGATATTTAACTTTTTCATTTGTCTTTCATCCTAAATTTAACCGCCTGCAAATTGCCACTTTAAGCATCATTGCAACTGTGCCTGCTACGTGATTTTCTATCAATACGTACGACCACTTATAAATACTGCATAAATACAACACAAATACTGCTCATATCCACATCAGGGTTAGCCCTGATATGCGTAGCCATTGCCTTCTTATAGGATGTCATTTAGTTAATCTACGCAACCATTACAAATGATTGAATGCTATGCGCCAACATGCTGGCGAGAGGAAAATATATGTTTGATTTTGAAAAGTCAGAAAATATGAGAGGTTTTGAGAATTGCATCACAGACATCATAGGAAAAGAGGTCGCACCGATGAGCGTATCTGTTTACCACTGCTGGAAACTATTTAATCTAAAATATGGCGACATGCCCAGCTGGAAAAAGTCGATGAATAATCAGACCGAATGGCTATCTTATCTAGCCACTTTGGCAAGAGATGATTTAGACAAAGAAATGAATCGTGAAATCCCTTTTGGCACAACTAACGGTGTTTACATGAGCATGTTCTTTTTTAAAGCGATTGCTTTGAATGAAGGCGCGCAGACAATTAACGCGATGTCAGATTATATGGAAAAGTTTAATAGAATCGGCTATCAGATTTCACAAGCAGAGACTATGCCGAACAAGCTTAAGCACTGATAAAAGTCAAAGGGAAAGTCATCAGGAAAATCATAGGGAAACCAAAGCCCAGCTTTGCTAGGCATGCGCCATGATGGAGATTGGGATACGTTTTCTGCCAAAATTTCCAGCCTTTTGATCAAACCTTCCAGCGACAGTTGTACCACAATCTGGGCATTGCCCATTTTCTGTCAGATTGTATTGATTGATCTGATACCAGTCACGCACAATCAACGGGGTTTGGCATTTAGGACAAAATGTTGTATCTCCCTCCTGATTATGTACATTGCCGGTGTAGACAAACTGTAAGCCTGCCTGCATGGCAATGTTGCGGGCACGATTAAGTGTGGCCGGCGGCGTGGCTGGAATATCTATCATTTTATAATCAGGATGAAATGCAGAAAAATGGAGTGGCACATTAACGCCAAGCTCCTTTTTTATCCATTGACACATTGCAGTAATCTCCGCATCTGAATCATTTCTTCCTGGAATCAGCAAGGTGGTGATTTCAAACCAAACCGCTGTTTCATGTTTAAGATAACGCAAGGTATCTAATACTGGCTGTAAATGTGCGCCAGTAAGTTTGACGTAAAAGTCATCGGTAAAGGCTTTCAGATCAACATTGGCGGCATCTATTTTGGCAAAAAAATCACGTCTGGCCTGATCGTGCATATAACCAGCGGTCACCGCGACAGTCTTGATGTCGCGCGCGTGGCAGGCATCCGCCACATCCATGGCATACTCCGCAAAAATAACGGGGTCATTATAGGTAAACGCTACGCTCTTACAGCCATATTCTTCAGCAGCCTTAGCAATCGCCTGTGGAGACGCTTGATCCATCAGTTGGTCCATATCTTTAGACTTGCTGATATCCCAGTTTTGGCAAAACTTGCAGGCCAAATTGCAACCAGCGGTTCCAAAGGAAAGTACACTGCTACCAGGATAAAAATGATTCAGCGGTTTTTTCTCGATCGGGTCGATGCAAAATCCAGAAGACCGTCCATAGGTGGTGAGAATCATCTTGTCATCTTGGCGCATGCGCACAAAACAGGCGCCCCGCTGTCCTTCATGTAATTTGCAATCACGCGGACAAAGGTCACACTGCATGCGACCATCTTCAATCATGTGCCAGTAACGACCAATATAACCAGAATTTTCAATCATATCTTCACCCTTTATTAGCGACTGATACGTGCTATTGAATGTCTCTTTCCTTCCACTTTGTCACTGAATAGCGAAAGAGCTTAACCTCGTCATCCCAAAACTCTGGGTGCAAGCCAGCCTTATGTTTCAGATGCCCCATGAATTGAGCAACATCAGGCAACTGCTCCCAAACTTGGGGCAAAAAAGTGCTGCGGTGACGACCGAACTCGAATACAACACCATCAATATGCGGCTTCAATTGTGCCAATGCATCCCGTTCGGCAGTAAACATCATTGGCTGCATGGGAGATAGCAAAGAAATTTCAATCTCTGTACGCTCCAGTTCGTGCTCAGCCAACGGCAGAAAGCGCGAATCACAAAATGCAGCGGCCTGAGCATTGAGTTTAACATCCATCAATAATGGCCGATGTGCTTCGAGCGTACCGATACAACCTCTAAGCTTTTGGTCCTGCATCAAGGTCACGAAACTTGCACCTTTCTCCTGCAGCCATGGCAAATCCTCAACGGTACGGCCATATGGTTTGCCAAATGCACTGGAAATTGCCGAACGTGCAATCGGAATAAGCACTCGACCAACGTTATTGACATCATGATTAGTCATGACTAACGCTCTCGGTAAAAGCAAAAGAGGCATAACCAACCACTCGGTCTTTGTCACCGGAGGTGTCACCTGAATTACACAAATCTAACAATTCGGGTCTTAGATGATTGTGTTTGGCTGACAGAATCAAACCATTGACAGGCGTAGCGCCGCAAGCTTGTTGGTGGGTCAATGCCCCTTTCAAACTGATCACATTTTGCACGGATTTATGATCCATCGCCTGTGCGATTCCATAAGGTAAATAATGGGATAAATCAGAACTAACTACAATCAGGGTTTCCGGACCACCCCACAACGTATCAAGCACCTCAGCGACCTCGTCAGCTGTGGCATTACCAACGACCAGCGGCACCAATTTAAAATCATCAAGAACCGTCTGTAAAAATGGAAGCTGCACCTCCAATGAATGTTCATGCGCATGTGCTGCTGGGCTTACGAAAACCTGATTCAAGCTGGCAAGCGATAAAATAGCCTCCTGATCGAGCTTAATCTTCCCCAATGGTGTTGCAAAGTAATCAACATCAGGCAGGGCCAAACCGTTTATTGGTACACGGTGTGCAGGTCCCAGCAATATCACACTATTGATTGTTTTGCGTCCAGAGGCAAGTCGCGCATAAGCAATCGCCGCGGTCTTACCCGAGTAAATATACCCAGCATGGGGAACAATAATGGCCTTGGGATGCGCTTGAGTGCTGCCTGCAGAAGTCGCATTTAATAACTGGGCAACATCATCAACCAATATTTGCTTACTACTAGGATAAAAGACACCTGCTACAGCAGGTTCGCGAGTAGAATGCATAACAGACTCCTTCACATAACAAATTGATTTACATCACTATAATGGTGTTCTAATTTACTTTTTCAAGCCTGATAATTCATGAATATTCGGTGAATCTTTTGTCACTTAATCGCATCATTAAAGGGCACCTCAATTAATTCAAGTTTATAAGCCAGACAAGGCGCGATTAAAAAATTA
>CAINWC010000214.1 GCA_903854305.1 uncultured Pseudomonadota bacterium
AAAAGCGTGTAGCTGGTGCTAATGAACCAATATTAGTGGAATACGCTAAAAGTTTTTTCCCCGTGATTTTGGTGGTATTTTTTGTACGCTCATTTATTGTTGAGCCATTCAAGATTCCCTCAGGCTCTATGATGCCAACCTTGCTAGCGGGTGATTATATTTTAGTCAATAAATTCACCTATGGTTTACGCGTGCCAATTTTGAATAATACTTTTATCAATGTTAACAAGCCTAGCCGTGGTGATGTGTTTGTATTTCATTACCCACCAGAGCCATCCATTGATTACATTAAACGTGTGGTTGGTTTGCCAGGGGATAGAATCAGCTATCAAGATAAACGCTTAACGATCAATGGTAAGCTTCTTGAGATACAAGATATGGGTAGCTATGAATATGTGATGTCTGGGTTAAATATTGTGACTGCCAAGCAATATAAAGAGCAGCTTGGATCAGTGCAGCATAACATTTTAATTCATGATATCGTCGGCAATTATGATGCCGATGCCATTGGCGCAAAGTTTGCTAATAATGAAGAGATTGTTGTACCCGCTGGACATTATTTAGCGATGGGTGATAATCGCGATAATAGTTCAGATAGTCGTGTTTGGGGCTTTGTGCCTGAACGAAATTTGGTAGGAAAGGCCTTCTTTATTTGGATGAATTTTGATCAAGGCGCTAGAATAGGCAACGCAATACATTAGTAGTTTGGTCACTATAACTATTTAAACACTGGAGATAATCGTGTATCAAAATACAAACCAAAAGATCAGTGCTTCAAAAAAACAACGTGGGGCAACCTTAATTAGCATGATGTTTGTGGGTGGAGCCATTGTATTCGTCGCATTGGTTGCTATGAAGGTTTTTCCTGCATATCAAGAGTATTTTTCGGTAAAAACAGTGATTCGTGCCATGAATAAAGAATCATTAAGTACCATGAGCAAAAAAGAAATCATGAATTCATTCGATAGGCGAGCTGATATTGGTTATGTGTCGGTCATTCATGGTTCGGATCTAACCATCGGTAAAAATAGCGCTGGTGAAACCGTTGTTTCTGCCGAGTATCAAGTCGTTAAGCCGCTGTTTGGCAATGTCAGTGTATTGCTTGATTTTGCAATCTCAAGCGACGCTAAATAACTTAAGGTCATTCTGATTACGCATACAATGACTCAGCAGGACTTATCACAACGTTTAGTTTACAACTTTGTTAACGTCAGCCTGCTAACGCAAGCATTAACACATCGTAGTTTTAGTGCTCAAAACAATGAGCGCTTAGAGTTTTTGGGTGATGGCGCCCTCAATTTTATGATTGCTCATCAGTTATATCAGCGGTTTCCAACGATCGCTGAAGGTGATTTAAGCCGTTTACGTGCGCAACTGGTTAAAGAATCTACCTTATGTGAAATTGCTATTTCACTTGATTTAGGTAATGCACTTAAGCTAGGTGAAGGTGAGCTTAAAAGTGCTGGCTGGCGTAGGCCCTCGATATTAGCCGATGCAGTCGAAGCGTTAATCGGTGCAGTTTATCTCGATGGCGGTTTTGCCGCAGCTGAAACGTTAGTGGCACATCTTTTTGCAAATAAACTTGATACTATTGACCCAAAAGTAATCGACAAAGACCCGAAATCACTCTTGCAGGAACTCTTGCAAGGGAAGAAAATTGCAGTACCAGAATATACTGTAACGCACTTGGAAGGTGAGGCGCATGCCCAAGTGTTTATTGTGGAATGTTGGATAGATAAATTAAATATACGCACGGTTGGTGAAGGCACCAGTCGCCGAATTGCAGAACAACAAGCTGCGCAGCTTGCATTGGAAAAACTAAAGAAATGACAGACTCAGAGATGGATTTAGATTCAGCATCGACACCAACACCATTTAAATGCGGCACAGTCGCTATTGTTGGTCGACCGAACGTAGGTAAATCTACGCTACTCAACCATATTTTAGGCATGAAATTAGCCATCACTTCGCGTAAGGCACAAACAACGCGCCATCGTTTGCTTGGGATTCACACCACAGAAGATACACAATTCTTATTTGTAGACACCCCAGGTTTTCAACAGAAACATCTTAATGCCTTAAATAAAGGGTTAAATAAAACCGTTACTCAAGTGCTCACAGAAGTGGATGTTGTGTTGTTTGTGATTGAGCCTATGAAATTGGGTGAGGCTGATCGTAAAGTATTAGCCTTACTCTCAGAAAAAACACCGACATTTTTGGTGGTCAATAAATTAGACTTGATGGGCGACAAAGGTAATATATTACCGCTGATTCAAGACTTTGATTTAGAATTTCCATTTTCAGAGATTGTGCCAGTCAGCGCGAAAAAAAGTCTCAATTTGGACGAGCTTTTGCAAACCATACGCAAATACTTGCCCGAGCAAGCGGCTATTTATTCTGAAGATGAATTGACTGATAAAAATGAACGCTTTTTAGCCGCAGAACTCGTACGTGAGAAAATTTTTAGATTAGTCGGTGATGAACTGCCTTATGCAGTGGCCGTGGAAATTGAAAAGTTTGAAGTGATTGGCAACTTACGCCGCATTTTTGTCGCTATTATTGTCGATAAAGATAGCCAAAAACCAATGCTGATTGGTAAAAATGGTGAAAAAATGAAACAAATCTCAACTGAAGCTAGACAAGATATGGAAAAATTGTTTGGCGGAAAAGTGTATCTTGAGACTTGGGTTAAAGTTAAAGGTGGCTGGGCTGATGATGAAAGGGCGTTAAAAAGCCTAGGCTATTAATTTAGGTATTAGCAATGCCGAACAACGTTTATAACATTCCTGTTTATGGCAAGCCAATTGAGTTGGATGACCAAGGTGTTTATTACGCAATCAATCGTAAAACTGGTGGCATTAATAATGTATTTCAGCTGGTTTATGAGGATGGCGAATGGTATTTGTACCAGTTAAAAAACACAGGTAAAAACGGTGAAATGGGTTGGGTGATCTTGGCAGATAATGGCGATTATCCGTTAAAAAACTTACCTTCAGAAGAGATTAAGCACCATTTTGACAAGCCAGAATAAGCAGAGCCTAAAGGTGCTTGGCAGCTCATGCGTAACTCAAGATATGGTTTTGGTAAATTCACACCCATTCATGCCGATGAAAAAATTCGTTATGCAATGATTCTATTTTCAGGAACAGAAATGCTGGTGCCGCTTTTGATTTTAAAGGCAGAGGATGAGCGCTTACAAAGTCTAGCTGAGCCTGATCACTAATGGCGGTAGTTAGTTTTAATTCGCATCGCCAAGATAATCAGGCTGTGTATGTGCTTCATACCTACCCATTCAAAGAAACTAGTTTGGTTGTTGAGTTGTTTACACATGGCTTCGGTCGCGTAGCCACTACCGCAAAGGGTGCAAGGCGCCCCCGTTCAGCCATGCGTGGCATGCTGCAGTCGTTTCAACCTTTAATTGCGACATGGTCAGGTAAGTTAGAGCTTAAAACATTACACAGCTTAGAATGGGGTAGCGGCTTATTGCTCCTAAAAGGCGAGGCGCTGATGTGTGGCTTTTACTTAAACGAGTTGTTATTACGTTTATTGCCTCGTGAAGATGCGCACGGTACGCTCTTTGAATACTACAGCTTAACGTTAAAAATGTTAGCCATTAGCCAGGATTTAGCAACGACATTGCGCCGTTTTGAGTTGAAGCTATTACAAGAACTTGGTTATGCGATTCCGCTACAAAATGATGTGAACGACATCCCTATATTAGCAGAACCGACTTACCGTTATGAAGCTGAATATGGCGCTGTCAGCCTTAACTCAGCGATAAATCGAGCTGCGATAAATGACGCTATAAGTGGCATACAATTGGCAGGAAAAACGCTAATAGATATGGCAAATGATGACTATACTCATGCCCAAACACAGCAACAAAGTAAACTGCTAATGCGGTATTTATTGGCGCATTATTTGGGTGATAAGCCCTTGCATACCAGACAACTTTTAATAGATTTACAAGGTTTGTAGAATGATTAAATTAGGTGTAAATATTGACCACGTTGCCACCATACGCCAAGCACGTGGTACTAAATATCCAAGTGTAGTGCAAGCGGCTTTGCGTGCAGAGCAATCAGGTGCTGATAGTATTACCCTACATTTGCGTGAAGATCGCCGTCACATGCAAGATGCCGATGTGTTTGCTTTACGCGGATTACTGCAAACCCGGATGAATCTTGAGTGTGCGGTCACTGATGAGATGATAGACATTGCGCTGGAAGTTGCGCCGCAAGATGTTTGCCTAGTGCCGGAGCGAAGAGAAGAGCGCACCACAGAAGGCGGGCTTGATGTTGTAGGAAATTTTGCCAATGTGCAAAACGCGGTTATGAAATTAAATGATGCGGGTATTCGGGTTTCATTATTTATTGGCCCCGATTTTGCTCAAATTGACGCAGCAAAAAAAGCGGGTGCACCTGTCATTGAGTTGCATACAGGCACATTTGCCGATGCTGAAAATCCTGCGGATAAAGCCCGTGAATTACAGCGTATAAAAGATGCCGTCAATCACGGGCTAAAATTAGGTTTGGTGGTCAATGCCGGTCATGGTTTACATTACCATAATGTGCATGAAATAGCCTCAATTGATGGCATAGACGAACTTAATATCGGCCATGCGATTGTGGCACACGCCTTGTTTGTCGGTTGGGATAATGCGGTGCGTGAGATGAAGTCTTTAGTTAAAGAGTTTTCTTGCAAGTGACGAAAACCAAGTGACAAAAACCAAGTGACGAAAACGAACGTTGAATAATATGATTTTTGGTATCGGTACAGACATCGTTGAAGTCTCGCGTATTCAAGCGTCCATCACGCAGTTTGGTGATGATTTCGCCACGCGGATACTTGCGGACAGCGAATTGGCGAGTTATATGCAATCACAGATTAAAGCACGTTTTTTAGCTAAGCGCTTTGCTGCAAAAGAAGCGTTTTCTAAAGCGCTGGGTACAGGCTTACGGGCACCAGCGACGTTTCAAAATATCGCAGTGTCACATGATGAATTAGGAAAACCGATTTTAGTGCTGGCACCAGAACTGCAAGCTTTATTGGACTCCAAACATATCACGCAAATGCATATCAGTATTAGCGATGAAAAAAATCTAGCAGCCGCATTTGTGGTTTTAGAAACATGAGTGACGAACTAGATTTCGCACGTCGCTTTGGTGGCGTTTCACGACTATATGGTGCCGACGGACTGGGTAAGTTGCAATCAAGCCATATTTGCGTGATTGGCATAGGTGGTGTTGGTTCTTGGGCCGCGGAGGCGCTTGCGCGCAACGCCGTAGGCACGATCACCTTGGTTGATTTAGATAACATTGCAGAGTCAAACGTCAATCGACAGTTACATGCGCTGGATGGCGCTTTTGGTAAAGCAAAAGTGTCTGCGATGGCCGACCGGGTTAGACTCATTAACCCGACTGCAAGCGTGATTGAGATTGAAGACTTTGTTACGGTTGAAAACGTGAATGAAATGTTAAATCACCATTTTGATGGCGTGATTGATTGTATTGACGATGCTAAAGCCAAAGCCGCGATTGCTGCTTTTTGCCAGTCGAATAATATTCCGCTGGTCATGACAGGTGCCGCTGGCGGTCGGCTAGATGCTACACGTATTAAGCAGGCCGACTTATGCCAAGTGAGTCATGATAAGTTACTTGCCAAAGTGCGTAATTTATTACGCCGTGATTATGGTTTTGCTAAAGCCGATGCGGCAAAAAACAAATCTTCAACATTTGGTATTCAATGTATTTACTCGGATGAAGAAGCCATTAAGCCAGATCAAGTTTGTGAGACCGATGATCATGCAATCACTGGGTTGAATTGTGCAGGTTATGGTTCTAGCGTATGTGTGACCGCCCCGTTTGGCTTTGCAGCATCAGGGTTGCTGCTACAACAGTTGCTGCGTCGTTAACGAGATTATTTGCCAATCAATACCAATTTTTAGTGAGTATTTGCGTTTCCATCTAGCATTTTATTTTCTATTGTTTGGTGAATCTGCTCCATTAAAAAACTGGTAGATTCACGACCTAGTTTAGATTCGCGCATCGCCATGTGCCAGCTTGAAATGCAATTTCTTAGGTCAACCTCATTATTACAAGCTTCTATACGCACTTTTATACTGCGCCCCATTAGACCTAAGTAGTCATCTGTGGCCGCAAGCAGAATTGTTTTAATGGCTTCAATTTTTGCGGGATTGATTGCTGTTATAGCATTGTCCGCATTAAAGAAAGATAGCGTGGTGATTGAAGGTTTTTTCTCAGGGAGAACGCCTCTTGGTCGCTGAATGTAGCCATTTGACTCAAGTTTTTGAATCATCTCGTGGACTTCCCCCAATATCGTAGACATTTTTCAATGTCCGATTTGTTGTTGTTCAAATTGAACTGGGCTTAAATAATTCAAATAACTATGCCTGCGAACACGATTATAAAACACTT
>CAINWC010000215.1 GCA_903854305.1 uncultured Pseudomonadota bacterium
AGAACAGATTATGCAAACAACCGATGCGGTTACGGATATGACGCGATCAATTTTGCAGGTGTCAAGTGATGCTGCGCAGGCTTCAGAAGTGGCGCAGCGCTCATTAGAAGCGGCTAATCAAGGTTCGCAAGCGGTACAAAACACCAACTCAGGCATGAATGATATTCGTACGCAAATTCAAGAAACCTCAAAACGAATCAAACGTCTGGGTGAAAGCTCACAAGAAATTAGTGAAATTGTAGAGTTAATTTCAGATATTACTGAACAAACTAACATTTTGGCGTTGAATGCCGCGATTCAGGCGGCGTCAGCAGGTGAGGCTGGTCGTGGCTTTACAGTGGTTGCGGAAGAGGTTCAGCGTTTGGCTGAACGTTCATCTGAAGCGACTAAGCAGATTAGCGCGATTGTGAAAACGATTCAAACGGATACGCATGGTGCCGTTGCGGCGATGGAGAAAAGTACCGAGGGTGTGGTCGAAGGTGCGCGAGTTGCGGATGCCGCCGGTAAAGCACTTTCTGAGATTGAGTCGGTGACTAATAATTTAGCGCGATTGATTCAGTCGATTTCAGCTGCGACAAATGTACAGACGGAGTCAGCGACTACAGTTGCAAATAATATGCAGATGATTCAGGAAATTACCACTCAAACTTCAGAAGGTACTAAATTGACTGCGGACTCTGTGGGACAACTTACATCGCTTGCTGAAGAGTTACGTTCTTCTGTTGCTGGTTTTAAACTTTAGTTATTACTATTTATAAATAAAGCGTTTATAAACAGTAATGGAACACCACTCCATGAGAGTATTGCATAATAAAATTGGGGCGAATAATGCCTGAAGCATTTGATACTGGCCCATTGTCTTGGGTAAAAGATGAGATTGATCAGTCACTTAAAAAAGTGCTTGATAGTTTTATTGTTGTCACTGAAAAGCCCGATGAATTCGCCTCTTTGCGTTTTACCATTGCGCATTTATATCAAGTCAGTGGTGCATTGGATATGGTGGGTCTTGAGGGCTGCAAGCGGTATTGCTCTGAAATTGAGAAGCTCACCGGTAAGTTAGAAAAGCAACAAATTCCTGTCAGTAAAGCCTTAATGGCAAGCTTAATGCATGCTGTTGATACGCTATCTCGATACTTGCAAGATTTGTTAAATGGTATGCCAGATACACCCACTAGGCTTTATGATAGTTTGAAGCCTTTGGTCGAGGCGCAGGGTGAATCGTTAGAGATTAGTGATTTATTTTATCCTGATACCAGTTATAACGCACCTAAGAATCTACCTGCAAACCCTATAGAAGAGTCTGCGGTTCCAATTTTTGTGGCTGATCAGCGTGTTAGTTTTCAGAAATCCCTCACAGACTGGCTTCGCACGAAAGATGTGGATGCTCTGAATAATATTCGTGAAGCCACTTTAAAAGTTCAGCAAGTACAACTTAAAAATGCACAAAAAACACTTTGGTGGGTAGCAACTGCATTTACGGATGCATTGGCGCAAGAAAAAATAGCAGAACATGCTGGCGCAAAAATAGTTTGTCGTAAATTAGATCAGCAATTGCGCAATATGTCGGTTGGCGATACAAAACCATCTTTGCAGTTATTGCGCGAAGTTCTCTATTACGTTGCACTTAGTGAGAGAAATACTGAAGCTATTAACAGTGTAAAAGATTTATTTGAGTTGGATGACGTGTTGCCAAGTCAAGATAGATTAAGCGCAAACAATGAAAGTGCGACTGCAGCAGAACGCGCCGCATTAGCGCAGTTGAGTGCTGATTTACCTGGTTTGAAAGATTTGTGGGCTAATATTAGTGTCAATGGCATTGATGATCGTGCCAGTGGTTATTTTAATGAGGTCGTGGCCAAATTAGAGCATTTGACCGTATTGCTACAAAGCTTAAGTAATCAAAATGCACTTAAACTGTTTGATGCCATTCATGCCACAGTTCAGGCTATGCAAGCCGATCATGAGAAAATCAATGAGTCTTCGTTAATTGAGGTTGCTGCGTCACTTAATCTTCTTGAATATATTTGTCAGCATTATCAAGAAGTTGATGCTGAAGCACATCAAAAAATATCCACACAAACCTCTCGCTTGCAATCAATATTAGATGGCGTTGCATTGATCCCAGCAGTTGATGCATTTGCTACGGCTAATTTGGATGCTAGCGTGATTCAAGCCGTTGCAAAACAAATTATTGGTGCATTAAAGCTCGTTGAAAACTCGTTAGACACCTTCTTTCGAAATTCAGATAATGTGGCAGTTTTGGATGAAACCATAAAACCTTTACAGCAAGTTTCAGCGGCATTTGATATGTTGGAAATGCCTGTGCCAAAATCTATTGCTCAATTAAGCGCACGCTATGTAGAAGGCTTTAAGGCTAATGCTCCTCTCGATGATGCTGGTCAGCTTAACGGGTCGGAATTCGAGCTTCTTGCGGATAGTTTGAGTCTGTTGGGTCTCTATGCAGAGGAGTTACCTCATGCACGGTCTGAAACTGTGTTTACACTATCTGCCACCTTATATCGTTTAGAGCAAGGTTTACAGGCGCATCACTTAATCACTGCGACTGATGAAATTGAATCTGATGCTAGCCAAGCAGATATGGATATAGCTGTGATAGAAACTGTATTAGCTACAGTAAATACAGTTGTCAGCACGACAGATAGCCTAAGTGACGAGCTAGGTACCGGAGAAGTGACAGATAAGGCGAATGATGCTGAGCTACAAGACATCTTTCTAACGGAAGTTGAAGAGGTCTTAGCCAGCTTAGCGCAACACCTGCAAGCCTTGCGTGTAAATCCAACGGATAGTGAGTCTTTGGTTGAAGTGCGTCGTGCGTATCATACGCTCAAGGGTAGCGGTCGTACCGTGGGTTTAGTTGGCATGAGTACGGTGGCTTGGTCAGTTGAGAAATTCCTTAATTTATTGATGGAACATAAGTCTTTTCCTACGACAACGCACTTATCTTTTATTGAAAAAGTTAGTGGTGAGTTTGCTGGTTGGGTTGCCGATTTGCGGGCAAATCAAATGGTTACGTTAAATCCTAGCACTTTACAAAAAGAAGCTGCTGAACTTGAGTTGGCATTTTTACAGGCATTAACTGAAACTAAGCCTAAACCACAAAAAGAAGAAGTATTGATTGGCGGTACGCGTACATTAAGCCGCGCATTCTTCAATATATTCTTGGCAGAAGCGCAGCAGCATTTAGAGACGTTAATTGAAGCCCAAAAGGCTTTAGTTGCAAACACGAGTGAATTGCCTTCAGATGCGAGTTGTCGCGCAGCGCATACATTAGGCAGTAATGCGCTTACGGCTGGCTTTAAACCAACGGGTGATTTAGCGCGCGCTTTAGAGCATTGGCTTGATGAGCATGCAGGCACTTGGAGTGAGCAGCATATTGCGTTGTATGGCAATGTGGTTAAAGCCTTAACCGATGGTTTGCAAAGAGCAAACGCACTTAAAAATCCTAAATCTACCCGCGCACTGATTCAGGCGTTGGTTGGCTCCACTACAGCCATGCAAGCCTTGGCGACACGCGAAGCTGAAGTGGCGGTGCAAGGGCTAGAGCAAGAAACACAAGTAGCGGAAAAACCTACTCAAAAATCAAGTGATAACGTCGATAAATCAGACGCTATACAACTTGCTTATCAAGAAATTGAGACTCAAGTTGTTGAGCCTACCGTAAGCGAAGTTACTGGCACCGAGGCATACGAAAGTGCGCTAGCGCAACAAACTATTTCTGATTCTACAATCATTCAAAATCAAGAGAATGAAATTCATATCAAACAACTTAGAGATTTGGTTGTTGATCAAG
>CAINWC010000216.1 GCA_903854305.1 uncultured Pseudomonadota bacterium
GGTTTAGCTGCGTCAGCGGCAAATGCTGATGCGCCTAATGATAATGCAAATACGCCAGCTAATAATGTTGCTAAAAATTTGTTCATTTAAATCTCCAAAGAATAAAGTAAAAATAGGTACTGTATTAAGAATGACTGGCTGACATTTGTTTGAAACTTTTATCTGTCACCATGGATAGAATCTTATAGCGCGAAGCTGACGGCATCCTGACAACAACATTTGTTTATTAGTTAAATCAATGCCAGAATCGCAGTATTGATTAAATCGCTGCGGAATTAACGCAGCTCACCTACAACAGAACGGATTTACAACATGATTAACTTTTTAGAACAGATGATTGAAGCGATTATTTTTAGAAGCCGCTGGGTGTTAGCGCCGATGTACTTAGGCTTAGTCGGTGGTCTTGTGATTTTGATGGTGAAATTTGCCCAAGAATTTATGCATATTGTCGTGCATATCTTTAGTGCTGCTGAACAAGAGGTCGTGTTGTCATTGTTAGCTTTGGTTGATATGACCTTGGTCGCCAATTTGCTGATTATGGTGATTTTTAGTGGCTACGAAAACTTTGTTTCAAAAATCGACACTGCCAATAGTGAAGATAGGCCTGAATGGATGGGTAAAGTAGATTTCTCTGGACTCAAACTTAAATTGATTGGCTCGATCGTTGCAATTTCCGCCATTGATTTACTGAAAGCGTTTGTGCATCAAAGCACGCCTAACTCAGAGCATATTGCTAACGAACAAATGGGCTGGATGCTGGCAATACACATGGCTTTCATTCTTTCAGGCGTGTTGTTTGCAGTGATGGATTATATTGCGGGTAAAAGTAAAGCGCATTGATTTAATAGCGCTTTATTTATATTCATGGCTACTTTTGCATATTCAGAAAAGATTAAAGATATACGCTCTAATCTAAAAACATAGTCACTAGGGCTGATTTGCAAAGCGGTGAGATAAGCATACTAGAAATGCTTAAATGCTTAAAATAGAAACATGATTTCATCATTTGCGAGACTAGCGTTCCTAACGGATATCGCGCTAGGCGCTTAAAGAGCAAGTAGGTATTGGATGACTAAAATACCGACTACTTGACATGATAGTGACCACAAAATAATTCAATCACTCGGGTGAAAATCAATTAACAACATATTGACATGTGCTTACTTCGGTTTGGACTCGACGATATGATAGCGACTGAGCTTGTACCATAAAGTACGTTCACTAATATCCAATAACTTAGCGGCACGACTTTTATTATCCTTGGCTAGCTTCAGTGCATCAGTAATCAGTCGTATTTCAAGTGTTTGCACGGCATCAGGCAAAGAAAGCGTTTCTGGAAGTATGCTTGGTTGATTATTTGACATCAAATTTGCCGTAACATCATTTTTTGATAGCAGATCCGTAGGTAAATGCTGTGTGCTGATGGTGTTTCCACCACATACAATTGCGGCTCGTTCAAGCACATTTTCTAATTCACGGACATTGCCTGGCCAGTGGTAGCTTTGTAACTTGAGCATGGCAGATTCATCAATGCTGATATTACGTTTTTTCAAAAAATGTGTCGCCAGCAGGCTAATGTCTGTTAATCGATTCCGTAATGGCGGTAAGTCGATACGGAATACATTCAATCTATAATATAAATCCTCTCGCAGCTTGCCGTCTTTAATGGCTTGTATTGGGTCGCGGTTTGTTGCGGCGACAACTCGAATATTGATGCTTAACGGTCGATTACTGCCCAGCCTTTCAATCACACCTTCTTGTAGCGCACGCAACAGCTTGGCTTGCAATGTAATTGGCATTTCAGTGATTTCATCTAAAAACAACGTGCCACCATCCGCTAATTCAAACTTGCCAATGCGCTCTTTAACGGCGCCAGTAAAAGCGCCACGCTCATGCCCGAATAATTCAGATTCCAGCATTTCAGACGGAATGGCTGCGCAATTCACTGCAACAAAAAGAGCAGATTTTCTAGGGGATTGTTGATGAATTGCACGTGCTACCAATTCTTTGCCAGTACCCGTTTCACCGGCGACCAAGACGGTTGCTTTTTCTGCGGCCACTTGTGAAATAGCCAGAAGTACTTGATGAATGGCAGCGCTTTCGCCAATGAGACTTTTGCCCGTTTGCTCGACTTCATCGCGTAGAAACTGATTTTCTATCTTTAGCCTAGTGAGTGCAAGCCCACGGCTAATAGCAATCTCCAGCGTTTCTAAATCAAAAGGCCGTAAAATGTAATCCGATGCACCTAATTTCATGGCTTGCACGGCCGAGGCGATTTCGCCCTGCGCGGTGACGATAATCAGCGGCGTATCGATATTTTCTTTGCGCATCGCTTCCAATAACTTCAAGCCATCCATCACGGGCATGTGTAAATCGCTTACGACTAAATCGACATTATCCGTGCGCAAGACATTAAGCGCCTCACGACCATTTTCAGCCACTACTGGCTCATAGCCTGCCTGACGTAAGCTAATTTCAAGCAAGCGTCGCATATGCGGCTCATCATCTACAGCAAGAATACGTTTTAGTTGGCTCATCAATTGATCTTCTTTATTCGTTTACATTTTTTTGTTTTATTTTGCTTCAAATATCGGTAATTGCAATCGAAACTCTGCTCCGCCCAATGCACTTTGATGCACACTAATTTCGCCATGGTGTGCGAGTACAATTTGCCTGACGATTGCTAAACCTAAACCAATTCCCCCAGCACGTTGTGTAAAAAATGGCTCAAACACTTGTCCACGCTGTTCAGCTGGAATACCAGGGCCGTTGTCAGTTACACGAATGGCGACATAATCAATGGTGCTTGAAACTGATAAAATTACCTTACCGCCATCGGTTAAAACTTGTATGGCATTTAGGATTAAATTTAACAATACTTGTGTGATTTGTTCTGCATCGCAGAATGCGATGGCATTCGCATTTACATCACAAACAAGAGAGATATTTTTCTTCTCAGCTTGCATTCGTAGCATTGCAGCACATTGTTCGACAAGCTCAGAAATATTGGTTGCTTTAAATTCAGGCAATCTAGGCCGCGAAGAATCGATGAGCGTTGAAACCAATTTATTCAATCGTTCCGTTTCACTAATAATAAAGCCGCAAACCTCGCGGCCATCTGCACTCATGTTTGGCTCGCGCAACAATACTTGGGCGGAAGAGCGCAATATGCCTAATGGTGTTCGCACTTCATGGCTCATGGCAGCGGCCATTTCGCCTACCACGGCTAATTTTGCCGCGCGCGTTAGATTCTCTTTGGAGCGTTCAAGGTCGCTAATCATTTTGCTAAAAGCATTAGCCAGTGCTGTGATTTCCAAAGGTTCTATCAAATTTCCGGCACTCGGGGGCGGCGCATTGCTTGGCTCTCGTATAAAGTTATTAGCAAAGGCAGTGAGCTTGCTCAGCGGCTTGGTCATTGCTGTGGCCACAGGCACCGCAATTAAGCTTGCCAAGGCGATTGTCGCAATCAATAAGCCTATGAATATATAGGCCATTTGTTGGATGGGTGCTAAGGCTTCTAAGCGGTACTGCGAAATGACTACGTGCCAAGAAAAACCGTCATAACCCTGATAGCCTTTGGCGTTTGCCGTGGCAGATATATTGTCTGTCGCTTGTGTCTCTGGCCAGTGTTTACTCACAGATAATATTACATTGTTATTATCAAACAATGCTGCGCCGCTACGCCCTGAAACTTCGCCTTCTAACATATTGGCTATTTGATCCCAGTTGAAAACCGTGACTAACGTGCCAACTTTATCCCCTTCAAAAAGGTCTTTAATATCGGTGAAAATAAGCAGTTGCCCATTGACTATGTGCGCTAACTGAACATCATTCTGTTGCACTTTGGTACTTAGCCAAACCATAGGTACGGTGCGTGACTTGCCAATCGAATCGGCTTTGCTTGACGCGATGACTAAGCCAGTATTATCAATAACGTAAAGCTCGTTATAAATATCATGGTAACTGAATTTTAATTCAGCCAAAAACTTAGAGAGGCGTTTATCCACATCACCAATCCGTACATCTTGCATGATTTCCAGCTGACTCCACGAGGCGGTATTGTGTAAACGCTCAAACATGATGCGGTCAATCTCATCCACGGTGGCGGCTGCGCGAGTTTGTATGTCATGTTGAATTTCAGTTTTTAATGCGCTACGAGCCTCATAAAAGGCCAGTCCTGTTATCAGCATGGTTGGCAGCAACCCTACGAGCAAGAATGCACCTAGTAGAATAAACCGTATCGGTAAGGCTTTTCGTAACATTTAATTTAATGCGAAAATGAGAACATGATGTATTTATATAAAATATATTCCAAAATAGTCAAATATAATAACTGAGTGTGCAAAATAGAATGATATACCGATGCTTGCCTTAAGATATGGAGAAATGATGCGTATACCACTGCTATTCGTTATAAGTGTAGCCGTCGCATTAAGCATTAGCCAAGCCGTTGCCGCCGAATCGGATGCGCCATCCTACTTAGAAAACTTTAGACTCGGTGGTTATTCAAGTGCAGATATTAATGTACATCCTGGCGGAAAAACGGAAGGCGCAATCAATGAGATTGGCTTAATCGTTAGCTGGGAAAATGGCAGTCGCTTTCGCTTTTTATCCGAACTAGATTTAGATCGACCATTCAGCTTTCATGGAAATGATACTGACGCAGGTAAAGATTTTTACTTTAATCTAGAGCGGCTCTATATAGATTATAACTTATCAGAAAAAATTAATTTACGGGCTGGGCGATTTTTAACCCCAGCGGGCCGTTGGAACTTAGTGCATGCTGAGCCATTAGTCTGGACATCAACCCGCCCTCTCGCCACGAGTCGGCTATTTCCATTAGCGACCAATGGGTTGATGGTATATGGTGCCGTACCATTGGCGAATAATGCTTTTGAATACAGCTTTTTTGTTGAAGGTTTAAAAGACCAGATTGTTAATCATAATGACATTCCATTTGAAGACACTGTTGGCGCAAGGTTCACGCTTTCTGGCAAGGTGAATTGGGGGCTTTCACTACTGGAGTTTCATGAGACCACACCGACCAACCCACTTTTTCACATGGTCGGTGTAGATTTTTTAGTGAAAAATGAAGGCTGGGAGTTTAGCGGGGAAGCCTTTCAGCGGTACAACAACAACTATACCGATGGCGGCAGTGGTGCCTACCTGCAAGGCGTTGCTCCGCTTGGGAATCAATGGTTTGCAGTTGCGCGTATTGAAAATTTCAAGCGACCTGCTGAAGGCTCTAGCGAGCGTTGGCTTTTAGGCACGGCATGGCGCATGACTCCCAATCGCATACTTAAAGTTGAGTATGTAGGGGGCGATAATGAACGAGCGGAGTCGCCCAAAGGCTTGATGGCTTCATTTGCTATTTTGTTTTAATAAATAGTTACTCAAATGCGTAAGCTATTTTTAATTATTCTAACGATAAGTCTATTGTTGATCGGCTTTATTGATTGCGCAACTGCAGAGGTGCTCGCGGTCATCGTGCCACACAATCACAATGCTCATCAGATAGACAGCAGCGAACTTTCGCTCATATTTTGGCGTAAAAAATTATATTGGAATGGCGGAAAACGTATCCAAACCTTGAATTACGCTGCAAACAACCCGCTTAGGTTGCAATTTTCATTGTCCATTTTAAAAAGTACGCCAGACACTCAAGCCGACTACTGGAATGATATGTACTTTCACGGCATTTCACCGCCACATGTGGTTAATTCACAAGAAGCGATGCTCAGATTTATTGCGGATACCACTGGTTCAATCGGTTATATTGATGCCTGTAAACTTGATAGTCGAGTCAAAGCGCTGGCTTGGATTAACGTAGATGGCAATTTGTTAAACAACCCACCAGAATTAAACTGTACGCCATAAAAGCCTACAAAATTTGCAGGATTTTATTAATAATCACTGCAAACCTGCAAATTTTGTAGGCTTTTAATGTCAGAAAACTTATCAATATAAAGCCATTCTAACTCAAATATAACTCCCAACTTATTGATTTTATTATCTATACAGTAATACTATCTAGATAAACATTAGTTTGGCATAGCATTTGCAAGTCTTAAAATATTCTTATGGGAGTGTTTTATGCAATATGCAGAACAGCCGAATCTTTTGACTACAAAAAAACCTCCACTGGACCAAGTTTCTTTAGATCAGCGTTTTTCTAAAAGAAAAACTAACATTCTTCTACATACGTTACCACCAGTAATTACCGCCATTTCAGAGCCAGATGCACATGACAGGCAAGAGCTAGAAGCTTTTATTCGTGCAATATTCAAGCATGTGCATAATGCTGACATTAGCCACTTTATGCCTAAACTCATGAGTGTACGTGATGTTAATGGCAATCTATTGGCTGCGTGTGGATTGCGCCATGCAGACCAAGGTGAATTGTTTTTAGAAACCTATCTAGATACGCCAATCGAGATGCTTTTATCTCAGCATCACCAAAGTCATATCTCCCGCGATGCGATTCTGGAAGTGGGTAATTTAGCCGTCGCAACACCTGAAAACGTGCGTAGTCTTCTTGCAAGCATTAGCGTGTATTTGCATAGCACTCATTCGGAGTTCGCGGTATTCACGGGTATTTCCACCTTACGCAACTCACTTACCAAGCTCAATATGCCTTTACAATTATTGGGCGAAGCCAATATCAACCGCATACCAGCGCACGAGCGTGCCGCTTGGGGCAGCTATTACAATGAGCGTCCACTAGTCATGGCGATTCGTCGCATGCAGTTAGTTTGATAGCGACTTTGAATATGTTGAATTTAAATCATCAGGTCGTTATTAAAGCAATCAAACGGTTTGCATCTAAATCGCCCAATAAGACAGCATTGCAAGGCGAGTTCTTGGAAAGCATTGACCAAGAAAATTGTGCTTTAGAAGAGTACTCACAGAATTTAAGCTATGCAGCGCTGGATATTGCTATTGAACAAACGGCTAAAATACTAAAGCACTCTACAGCGGTCGTATTGGGTATCGCTATGGATAATGCACCTTCATGGGCAATTATCGATCTATCGGCCATGCAATTAAACTTGCCGGTTGTTCCTCTACCCTATTTCTTCTCTGCCGAACAAGTGATGCATGCCATTGATGATGCATGCGTCAATGTGATACTCAGCGATCATCCGGCGTTATTTGAAAAGTTGCTCTCTACAAATAATAGGGAAATATTGCATCAAACACAGCATCTCATCGCTGGCAAGACTATCACCGAGTTTACCTTAGCCAGACAAAAAGCGAGTGTGCTACCGGAAAATACCACCAAAATCACCTACACTTCATGGACGCACCCACACCTCACACCGAACAGACCGACGATCCACCACCACCTCCGTCCTGTCCCTATGACGATCCGCTGTACCGCGAAATCGACCCATGGGACAACACATCGGTGCACAGCGAAACCTCCTCCCACAACCCCAATCACAGACTGCCCTTCGTCCGACTGCACCAAAACGAAGCACAACGACGCACCTTACACTTCCTCAACCACTTCATCTTCCACCCCCACTTCAACAAATATGAACACCTCACGCTGGCACGCATCTCGACCTCCACCTTCTGGACCATCCGCACACACTATATGGAACACAGAACAATGATGTGATGATGCGTATTGTAGGTAACGGATACACAGGTACACAATTTGCAGCA
>CAINWC010000217.1 GCA_903854305.1 uncultured Pseudomonadota bacterium
ACTTTGCGCCAGATAATCAAACGGCACAGGATGCTGCGGCAATTGCTTCTTTAACGCTGGCTCTTGCAAGTGGTCGTGTACCTGTTGGCACAAGAGTGATTAATGCGGATAGTGCATTTGCACAGCGAGTACCCGTTGGAATTAATGGCATGTTAGATTTCAATGCTGTTGCGCCTAGTGGGGCGTATAGTTGGGCATTGATTCCCAATGCAACGCCCGGAGCTTCGATGATGTCAACTACGCTGGATTTTGTCCAGAAACTACAACTAGGAAGTATATTTTATGATTATGAAGTTAAACCATATTTAACTCCGTTAAACTTAATGCCTCAACTCACAATTCCAGCAAAAACCGTGGGGAAATAAATGCAAAAAATTCTGATAATTTTCTCTACTGCGCTTGTTAATTTTATTAAGTACGGGTCTTTACTATTATTTGCAGCTTGGACTGGATTATGGTGGACACCTCAACTTATGCGAGCTGATAAGCTTCATTCTTTGATATACGCTGCGTTCATGTTGATTTTATATTTACATACTTTTTATAAATACGTCATAAAAGCAAAGCAATATCACTCGCAATACCACTTATATTTTTATACAGCGTTAACATCATGCGCTCTACTAGGTTTTTTTTATGGAATTATTTTTTAAATGCGAGCTACATTAAAAGCCTTGTTAATATTTTTTATGGGGATATTCGCTTTATGTAGCACCAGGCTACTTAGTTGATCCATCATGGTTGATTTACGGCAAGGTTTCATGGCAGCATGCAAAAGGTGAGTTTGTCGATACTTTACCTAACCAAGGTACTACGCACCACGATGGATTCGGCTGGGGTGCGGGTGTAGATTACGCTTATACGCATAATATTGAGGTGCGTGCTGAGCTTCAACAAATTAATCTTAGTCGTGAATCATACAGTCTATCAAACAGCAAACCAGACACTACTGAAGCAACCGTTTATGTTGGGTATCGTTTTAATTAAAATATAACGCTTTGACTTTGAGATAAGCTTAACCTGCAGCTAAATTTCTTTCATTAGATATTGCAACAAAGCTTGTGTGGCTATAAAGCAACCAAAGTTAGTCGGAAGCCGATTGTCTGAGTCTAGAATTGAATCATGCTAATAGCTCAGACAATCAATTTACGAAATAAACTAGCGTAATTGGAGAAGTGCTTGGTATTTATTGGCAATTTAATTTGGTTTGTTCTTGGTGGCCTTATCATGGGTTTGGCATGGTGGTTAGTAGGCATACTGTGTTATATCAGTATTATCGGTATACCATGGGGTAAAGCATGCTTTGTAATAGGCCAATTCACATTTTGGCCATTCGGAAAAGATGCCGTCAGTAGAGCGCAATTATCAGGTAAGGGCGATGTTGGGACGGGCACTCTTGGCTTGGCTGGTAATATTATCTGGCTGGTATTAGTCGGTATCTGGCTAGCCATAGGTCATATCATTTCTGGCGTACTTTGCTTCATCACCATAATCGGTATTCCTTTTGGGATACAGCATTTTAAATTAGCCGCTATATCGCTCATGCCCATTGGCATGACTATTGTGGACAAGTAGTCTGCAATAAGCCTGATTCATCTTGGAAAGCATATTTCACCAAGAAAAGTGTTTCCATACTTAAAGATTTAATAAAAAATTTGGTAAATCATTTAATTCGAATGACTGCATAGGGTCGAACTGGGACTGATGTACCATATAAACAATTCGTCTGCTATCTGCTCGTAAGGAGACATTCTAAGATAATATCTTATAATTGCCATTGAGCGACAAGGATTGTTGAAGTGCTCCCTCTTGATCTTCCAGGAATAGACGTGATTAATACAAGTCATGATGGCCAGTTGTTTTCTATTCACGCAGGCTGTGTCGGACGCCCTGTTGGATGCGTTTATTGTGGTTCAGTGAGCATTGTCGGTCATGGTCAAAATAACCAAGAAGTCATGGATTTGCCGCATCACGGTAAATTCACTTGTATTCACCTAAAGCGTAAGCGCTACAAGTGCAAGGATTGCAGCAGCACCTTCTTCCATCCATTGGACTGGATCAATGATGACCATAGGGCAACGACACGCTTTGTAGATAGAATTGCTAAAGTATCTCTGGACCGTTCATTCTCAGATATCGCACGCGAATACGGCGTGCACGAAAAGACCATTCGCAATATCTTCTACAACAAATATGCAGACGTGATCGACACGACAAGATTTGAATCTCCTGAGTATCTTGGTATCGACGAGATCAACATTGCCGGTGGCGTTCGCTGCTGTATCACTAATCTGTCAGTGAATGCAGGAATTGAATTCCTTCCTAAGCGAACACTGGATACACTGCGTCCTTATTTCCATAATATGCCAGGCAAAGAGAACGTCAAGGCCGTTGCAATGGATATGTGGAGACCTTACCGCCAAATCACGAAAGAGTTCTTTCCGCACGCAATAATTGTAATCGACAAGTTTCACGTCCTAAAAATGGCGGATATGGCTGTAGACGCAATACGCAAGAAGGTGCGGGCAGACTGCGAAACAAAGCGGACTCAGCTCAAGCTTAAGAAAGATCGTTTCATCATGCGCACCAGACCGTACAACATGAACGAATTAGAGAAGTTACAAATGGCGATGTGGCGGAAAGATTTTCCATTGCTCGGAATAGCCTACGACGTGAAAGAGGAGTTTTTTCGTATCTATGATGCGAAAGACAGGCAGGAAGCAATCTTGCGATTCAAGACATGGAAGTCAGCTATTCCTGAGGCTTTAAAACCTTATTGGGAAACTGTATTCATCACCTATGAGAATTGGGGTGATGAGATATTTAACTTCTTTGATCTTGTTGAGCATAGTGGGAGTAAATTGACGAACGCCTATACAGAATGTCAAAACAGCATAACCCGCGCTATTAACAGCATTGGACGAGGCTACAGCTTCGATGCGTTGCGGGTAAAACTGTTACTAGCGCCTAAGAAGGAAGGAATTATTACAAGTTACCGTAGCATTAAACGAAAGAAGCAACAGTCTGATAATCATACTATAGGATTTTCTCTGGCGACTAATTTCAACAACGATTATGAAACCATCCAAATACCTGAGCGAAGATTGGTTACCTGGGGTATTGATCTTGAGAATCTAGAAAAATGGCTAGATGGACAGGAATATAAAGCGTATCCAAATTCTATGATTGATATGGACTAAATTTCACCATTCTCAATAATAGATACTAATTTTTTAATTAGTCCACCCCATAGTTAATTTCAGTTTTGCATCAATCCTGTTCGCGTGAGTGCTAAAAGCAGGGTTAGCTATATCAGATTATCCCACATTACTCTTAATTATTTATTTGACATACTCATTATATGAGTGTATTATGAGTAAGTTGCTTATTGATATTTGAGGTGCTTAATATGATTGCCGATTTGAAGCGTATAAATTTTGATGTTACACCAGATCAGGAGGAGATACTTTCTGGCGCTAAGGATGCTTTTGGTGCATCAAGCGTTAAAGATGCTGTCATTCGATCAGCTCAAACAATGCTATTGCTTATTGGTGAAGTGAAAAAAGGTAAAAGAATATTTACCGCATTGCCTGGTGAAACTCCAGTTGAAGTCATAATTCCAGGAATGACTCAGAATGCAACATGGCAATGGTTGGTTGGGCGCAATCATCCATGGATGAAGCAAATGTTCTTAAAGGGGAAAAAGCTTCGTGCCAGCACTGTGTACTACGATATGATCGCAAATGGACTATCCATTGCAGAAACTGCTGATAACTTTTCAATTCCTGAATCTGCTGTTAGTGAGGCTGTTAAATGGTGCGAATTAAATACCGAACTTCTTGAAGCGGAAGCAAATGAAGAGGCAATTATTTTGCAAGGAGCATTAGCTTGAATGTTTTAATTGATGAGGATTCTCAGTCGAAAATCCTTATTAGACTTTTAAAAGAAGCTGGACATAGTGTACTAACCGTAGCTGATCTTGGTGCAAATAGCAAAAGTGACCCTGAAATATTAAAGCTCGCTTCTGAGTATGACCGAGTTTTGCTGACTAAAAACTGTGCTGATTTCGCAGAGCTTCACAAATTAAACTTAATTGTTCATTCTGGAATTATTGCTATATATCAGAATGCAAATCCAAAAAAGAATATGAATTGTGATCAGATTGTTGTTGCTATTGATAATTTTGAGAAATCTGATGCCGTTATTCAAGGGCAACTTGTTAATTTGAACCATTACCATTGGGACAAAACTCCAAGTCCGCCATAGGTCTTTAATGAATAATTCACCCACAGGATAATCCGAGATCATCCACACGGCATGATACTTTGTGAAAATAGTCACGGTCGACTTCACCCACACTAAAATCCGAAGCGCCGTAAAATTAAGTGAACGTCTCAGTTGGGGCAACGTCTGTCTCATAGCATATTAATTTAGAAGCTATAAAGCCGACTGTCAAAAAAGAGAATCAACTGATTTGAATAAATTTTAATTCAATGCGTTTTTGGTCAAATCAATCATAAAATTCGGATACCCAAAAACCTCCATCAAATTAATATTTGTATTTGTTAGTTGTATGAGGTAAATCAAGTCGTAAATCAGCCGCAATGCGCTAACATAAAGACTTCACTTTAACGACAATAAAACATCATGGGTCAGCACCATCTCAAGCCACTTTTTGCACCTAACTCTGTTGCAGTATTTGGGGCCAGTGACCGTATTGATTCCGTTGGGCAAATCGTTTTTCAAAACATGCTGCAAAGTGGTTATCACGGCGCACTTTATCCCATTAATCCTAGTCATACCGAGGTACAAGGCTGTAAAGCTTATGCTTCAATCTCCGAAATCCCTGAGCCAGTTGAACTTGCTGTCATTGCTACCCCGGCGCATACCGTGCCGGATATTATCGAAGAGTGTGGCAAACACGGCGTTAAATCGGCGGTTATTATCACCGCTGGTTTTGGTGAGGCTGGCGCTGTGGGTAAGGCGTTAGAACGCGCTACGCTGGAGAATGCGCAGCATTATGGCATTCGTCTGATTGGGCCAAATTGTTTAGGTGTAATGCGTCCAGACATTGGCCTGAATGCCACTTTTAATAATGGCAGTGCTGCTGCTGGTAATCTTGCTTTTGTGTCGCAATCTGGTGCTTTATGTACGGCGATTTTAGACTGGGCAAAAACGAATGACATCGGCTTTTCCAGTGTTGTTTCGATGGGTGCGTCAGTCGATGTGGATTTTGGTGAGGTGATCGACTACTTAATATCGGATCCCAAAACCCATAGCATCCTGCTTTATATTGAAGGTATTCATAACGCACGTAGTTTTATGAGTTCGATTCGTGCGGCAGCGCGCATTAAACCGGTGATCCTGGTTAAAGTAGGGCGTCATGCTGCGGCTTCTAAAGCGGCAATGTCGCATACCGCTTCGTTAGTCGGTTCGGATGATGCGTTTGATGCCGCTGTGCGCCGTGCTGGTGTGGTGCGCGTACAAACAATTACGCAACTATTCTCAGCGGCTAAAGCGCTTTCTTGCGGCTTTAACCCTACTGGTAATCGGTTGGCGATTGTCACTAATGGCGGCGGTCCTGGCGTGATGGCCACAGATTGCGCGGTAGATTTAGGTTTGGTGATGGCGACGCTGTCCGATAGCACCATTGAAAAACTTAATTTGGTATTGCCTGCCACTTGGTCGCATAGTAATCCTGTGGATATTATTGGCGATGCTCAAGCAGATCGTTTTCATCATGCCGTAAAAGCTTGTTTAGAAGACCCTAATGTGGATGGCGTATTAACGATACTGACGCCGCAAGCCATGACCAAGCCTTTGGAGGCGGCTAATGCGGTGATTGCGCTTTCAAATCAATTCAGCAAGCCGCTGCTTACTTCTTGGATGGGCGGCGGGCAAGTGGAAGCCTCTCGTGCTGCATTCAGTCATGCAAAAAAACCGACTTTCCGTACGCCAGAGCCAGCGGTAGAAGTTTTTTCTTATTTAAGCGCTTATCATAAAAACCAGAAGTTCTTGATGCAGATGCCCGGGCCGTTGTCACATCATCTTGAGCCAGATGTGGAAGGCGCGAACATGATTATTGAAGGGGCTTTACAGGAAAAACGCAAAATATTAACCGAGATGGAATCTAAAGCGCTGTTGGCGGCTTTTCATATTCCAGTCGCGCAAACAATGGTGGCGCGTTCGCCTAATGAGGCCTTGTTGATTGCCCAGCAATTAGGCTTTCCGGTCGCGATGAAGGTGAACTCTCCCGACATTACGCATAAGTCTGACTCAGGTGGTGTGCTGCTTAATTTGGTTAACGCACAGGCCGTTCGTGGTGCGTACCATGAGATTATCAACAACGTTAAACAAAGCCGCCCTGACGCAAAGGTCGATGGCATATCAATCCAGCCCATGATTGTAAAACCAAACGGACGTGAGTTGATGGTTGGTGTCACGAATGACCCAGTGTTTGGCCCAGTCATCACCTTTGGTGCAGGTGGCACTACGGTAGAAATTGTGGGTGATCGATCTGTATCGCTGCCCCCACTTAATACTTTTTTGGTGAAGGATATGATACAAAGCACACATATCTCCAAAATGTTAGGCGCTTTCAGACACATGCCAGCCGCTAATATTGATGCGCTTGAAAGCGTATTGCTGCGCGTATCTGAAATGGTGTGCGAACTGCCTATGATGATGGAAATGGACATCAATCCGCTGATACTGGATGAGAATGGTGTGTTAGCAGCCGATGCACGTGTTGTCGTTGAGCTTCGTTCGCCAAGTGCAGACCGTTATTCTCACATGGCGATTTACCCGTATCCAACGCATTTAGTGCGTTATTGGCAGCGCGCAGATGGTACCGATGTAGTGATTCGGCCAATTCGTCCGGAAGATGCAGAGCTTACGCAGGAATTTGTGCGAAATTTATCTGAAGAATCACGCTATTTCCGCTACATGAACAGCTTTCAGGAGCTTAGCGAGTCAATGCTGGTGCGCTTTACGCAGATTGATTACAGTCGTGAGATGGCACTTATTGCCGTTTTAAATGAGCAGGAAAAAGAAGTCGAGTTAGGTGTTACCCGTTATGCGATTAATCCAGATGGCGAAAGCTGCGAGTTTGCATTGGTGGTTGCCGATAGTATGCGTGGCACTGGGCTGGGCCTAAAACTCATGGTGGCCTTGATGGATGCCGCACGGTCTAAAGGCTTGAAGATCATGGAAGGTGAAGTCCTTAAAAACAATGTCAGTATGCTTAAGTTGATGAGGCGCCTAGGTTTCACCATTGAATCTAGCCATGAAGACGAAAGTATTAAAATTATCCGCAAAGTATTATAAACAGGCCAACATGCATACCGCCTATATTACGCATCCGGAATTTCTCAAGCATGATATGGGCGCGGATCACCCTGAATGTCCAGCGCGGATTCATGCCATTCAAGATCAGCTGATTGCCTCAGGTTTGTTCGATTATCTTACACACTATGAAGCGCCCAAAGCCACTAGACACGACCTTGCGCGTGTTCATGCCACTGAATATATTGATACGGTATTCAGTAAATCACCTGAATCAGGGCTTATTGACCTGGATGGTGATACCGCAATGAATCCTTTTACGTTAAACGCTGCCTTGCATGCGGTAGGCGCAGTGATTAAGGGGGTTGATTTAGTCATGTCAGGGAAAATGGAAACTGCTTTTTGTAACATTCGTCCACCAGGACACCATGCTGGGCGGGCAAGTGCATCAGGGTTCTGTATTTTTAACAACATTGCAGTCGCCGCTGCATACGCGCTTGAACAGCATGGTTTGCAGCGCATCGCTATCGCCGATTTTGATGTGCATCATGGCGAGGGCACCGAAGATATTTTTCACGATGATCCGCGCGTGATGTTGTGTTCAACGTTTCAGCATCCCTATTACCCATTCTGCGGCGCAGATAGCGGCAATGACCACGTCATCAATGTGCCGCTTGCGGCAAAAAGCACGGGTGAAGCGTTTCGTACCGCAGTTACCGAGCAATGGTTGCCTGCCTTAGAACGTTTCCAGCCACAGTTAATCCTAATTTCGGCTGGGTTCGATGCGCATTGGGAAGATGATATGGGCGGATTAGCATTAAGAGAAAACGATTACTTTTGGGTGACAGAAACGCTAAAAGAGGTTGCCAAGCGCCACGCAAACGGCCGCATCGTTTCTGCACTTGAGGGCGGTTATTCCCTACATGCGCTAGGGCGCAGTGTGATGAACCACATTAAAAGTCTCAGTGAACTTTGAGTGCTTTTGCTTTGTAGTATTTTGATTGAGCGCCACGAGGTATTGACAGCTAGAGGCAAGGCTTCAGTACACGTGAATCTATACAAGTAAAAAAGGAGGATTCGCATTCTGTCATTTTATTGACGAACCACCCTTCATAAAATCACCCAATAACCGTTAATGGTGTTGTCAACTTTACATACAATCGCTTGCTTCAACTGAATTAAACTTTTGCAATCTAATCATTGCATCAATAAAACCTCTGTTCAAATTAAATGTTTATTCACTTAAATACGCGGATAAATCAATATTTGATGGCTTAAATATCTGAAATAGTCATGGGCATTAGATCAGGTAATTAGAGGTTAAATCACGCGGTTGTTTCACGCTTTGCAATGATCAATCTCGCTTCACAATAAACACTAAGTCGAAATGACTTAATTAAAAAGGTCATGGAAGATGAATGCAAAAAATATAACGCCCTGCTTAAGCAGGCTTTCATTACATTTAGCTTTAGTTTTATATGCAATATCATTACCCATTAATGCAAATGCAGCCTCTGCTGACGAAATTCAAGTTTACGATGATGCGATTAATGCGCCAGGCGAACTCAATGTAGATGTGCATATGAATTATGTTGTTTCTGGCATTAAAGATAGTACATACCCAAAAGAGATTCCAGCACATCACGACTTTCGCATTACCCCAGAATTTGGTTATGGGCTCACTAAAAACCTGGAGGCAGGATTGTATTTACCCGTAATACGTTCTGGCAATGGTGATTGGTATTTAGAAGGCGCTAAGTTGCGACTGAAATATCTAGCCGACCATGAAAAAACAGGCCTGTATTTGGGGATGAACTTTGAGTTGGGTAAAGTTTCACATAGAACTGCAGAACAGAACTGGAACCTTGAAGCGCGACCTATTGTTGGTTATAAAACTGAAGCGTGGAATCTAACGGTTAATCCTATTCTTGGTTTCGCAGTATCAGGTAATGACCATACCCCCACTTTCGAACCAGCCTTTAAGATTAGTCATAAACTTACGGATAAAACCTGGATAAGTTTGGAGAATTATTCTGATTTTGGCCCTGTAGATCAAATGCGTAGCCATGTTCAAGAAACCTACTTAACCGCTGATACTGAGGTGTTTGGTCACGAGCTGAATGTTGGGGTAGGTCATGGTTGGACTCAGGAAGCAAATGACTGGACGCTGAAAGCAATCTTTAATATACCGCTTTAAATTGAGCAGCAAAAATATTTAGGTGAAGTAGATAACCCAAGAAAAGGTGGTGTTTAAATGAATAATAGATATAGTTTACGACGTTCAATAATAGCTAGCGCTTTGATATTTTTAGGTATTGTTACTTTATCTATATTTGTTAACAAATATCTTACGAATGAAGTTGAACAGATTAATAATCAAGCAAATTTGTTGGCAAGAGGCCAGTTTGCGGTTCATCAGGTGCAATTTCATACGGTGCAAATTCAACAATTTCTCACTGACGTTAGCGCAACGGGTGACCGAGATGGTTTTGAGGACGCATCCAAAAACTTTATCGCGGCAAATGTCCTGCTAGATGAAATGTCGAAGGACTTTCCGCTGTTGGCTAGTAACTTAAGCGAGGTCCGTAGCAGCTTAATATCGTTTCACGAAATAGGTAAGAAAATGGCGGAAATCTATATCGCCAAAGGTAAAGAAGCTGGGAACCTCGTCATGAAAACCCCTGAGACGGGATTTGATGATAAATCTTTAGCGGTGGTGACTGCGCTAGATAAAATTACCCTTATGCTTGATAAGCAAGTTGCAGAAATAAACCAACTTAGAGATCAGAAAATATTAAACTTGAGCTGGGCAATCTTGTTGTCAAATATCATGACCTTTTTGCTGACGGTGTTTATCTTGTACAGAATGGGGCGAAAATTAATGACCATTTTGGGCGGTGAACCCGTGGATGCACTGGACGTTGCTAAAAAAATATCTGATGGCTTGTTTGAAAATTTGATAGTAGCTGATAAATACGATTCAAAAGATAAAACAACAACGGTCATCAGCGCAATCCAATCAGCTGGTGCGGCACTCATTGAAATAGACAGTGAAATGTCGCGCATGGAGCACGAACACTTGCAGGGTAACATTGATGCCAATATCGATATCACCAAGTTTCATGGGGCATACCGTGAGATGGCGGTTGGTATCAACCGTATGGTGGAAAATCATATTGAAGTGATGAAAAAGTCAACAAACTGTATTGTTGAACTGGGTAATGGCAACTTTGAAGCTAAACTTGAACAATTTCCGGGCAAGCTGTCGTTAGTGAATGATGGTGTTGAAGGCATGCGTTTTAATGTAAAAACTTTGGTGAATGACATCCGTCATATGTCGGAAGAGCATGAAAAAGGCAATATCAGTTTCATGATAGATCCAGCCAAGTTTACTGGGGATTATCGTTTAATGGCTGAAGGCGTGAATGCTATGGTCAATGAATATATTGACGAAAATAAGACGGTAATGAGTGTGATTGAGCAGTTTGGTAACGGTGAGTTCTCAGCAACGATTAAAGAGTACCCTGGTGAAAAAGCATTCATCAATAAGGGTGTCAATAGAATCAGCGGAAGCTTGAAATCAATTATTGATTCTATTCACTGGGTGAGTAATGAACACAAACTAGGCGCTATTGACATGAATTTGCATGCGCATATGTTTAAAGGTGATTTTGGTAAGCTAGCCAACAGCGTTAACGATATGATCGCTGGCTTGTTGGAAATGAACCAAAAGTCGATGGCCGTGGTAAAGCAGTTTGGAGAGGGTGATTTTGATGCGCCTTTTGAGCGATTCCCAGGTAAAAAAGCCGAACTTAATGACACGGTCGAAGAGATCCGTACTCATCTCAAGCAGTTAAATGAAGATACGCAAATGCTTGCCAATGCGGCCCGTGAAGGCAGAGTTTCTGTACGTGCGGATGTTACTAGGCATCTTGGCGACTTCCGCAAGATCGTAGAAGGCGTGAACGAGACGCTGGAAATGATCGTAGGCCCAATCGCCACCGTCAAAGTCGCAGTAGAAACCATTAGCACCGCAGCCAAAGAGATCG
>CAINWC010000218.1 GCA_903854305.1 uncultured Pseudomonadota bacterium
AACTCCCGACATCCTGCTCCCAAAGCAGGCGCGCTACCAGGCTACGCTACACGCCGAAGCGCAGAAATATACTGGAAACTGAGGGGTAGGTCAAATGATATATGATAAAATATCACTTTATTTTGAATAATATGTAAAATTAAGCGATGACAGCTCAAATAATTGATGGCAAAGCCATTGCAGAAGCACTTTTAAGTACAATAAAGACGCGAATCAATAACCGAATCAAAGCCAATAAGCGCACACCTGGGCTAGCCGTAATATTGGTCGGCGGAGATCCAGCGTCGTCTATTTACGTGCGCAACAAGCGCTTAGCTTGTGAAAAGGTCGGCATTGCCTCAACAGCGTATGACTTACCAGCTTCAACCACAGAGTCAGAATTATTAACGCTTATTGATCGATTAAACGCCGACAACAGTATTGATGGCATTCTCATACAATTACCATTACCCACACATATTAACGATGAGCATATTGTTGAGCGCGTTAGCCCGGCTAAAGATGTAGATGGCTTTCATCCATACAACATTGGTCGACTGGCCGTACGCCAGCCTACGCTACGCTCATGTACGCCATTTGGCGTCATTAAGATGCTACAGGCTATAAACATCGACTTAATGGGCTTGGATGCTGTTGTAGTTGGTGTCTCCAACCACGTAGGGCGTCCAATGGCACTTGAACTGCTTCTTGCAGGCTGCACGGTCACTAGCTGCCATCGCCACACTAAAGATTTAAGCAAGCTCATCAAAGGTGCAGATTTAGTCATTGCTGCTGCTGGAAAACCAGGCCTAGTAAAGGGTGAATGGATTAAACCAGGATCAATTGTGATTGATATTGGCATTAATCGCCTAGCGGATGGCAGCCTTGCTGGCGATGTTGAATTTGAGGTAGCTAAAACACGCGCAGGCTTCATTACACCAGTACCTGGCGGCGTAGGCCCAATGACAGTTGCAACGTTGATGGAAAATACTTTATTAGCATTAGAGCTTCAAGAGGCTTAGTCGGCGAACTTGAACTAACAATTCAAGCAATTAGCGCCTTTTTTTGTGACTTTTGCATCAAAGCTTTAATCAGTGTACACTCATGCGCTAATTTTACAAACAAGCTACTTTTAGCGCTTATTTTTTCAAGCACCTTACTTTAAGTAGCACTTTTCAAGTAATTTTTTAAGTATCTGGGCACCCAATATGGCAGCAGTTATTACAAAACAATTTACCCCTTATCAACCTAAGCCTGACGAAGAATATATGAGCAAAAATCAGCTCAATCATTTTCGTAAGATTTTGAATGACTGGAAATCTGAATTAAGTAACGATCTTGATAAAACCGTTCACACCATGCAAGATGAAGTGACGATGTTTGCCGATCCTAATGACCGCGCCAGCCAAGAGTCTGACATGACTTTAGAGTTGCGTAACCGTGACCGCGAGCGCAAATTGATTAAAAAAATCGATGAGACTTTACGTAATATTGACGATAAAGAATATGGTTATTGCGAAGGTTGCGGCATTGAGATTGGTTTGAAGCGCCTTGAAGCGCGCCCAACGGCAACTTTGTGCATTGATTGCAAAACACTTGATGAGATGCGCGAAAAACAAGTAGCCAAATAGCGAGCTATTTTTAAAAGCTTAGCTTATTAAAACTTGATACAAAGCTTTAAAATAAAAAGCCCGCTTTCGCGGGCTTTTTATTTAACTAAGAGTGTCCAGCAATACTATTCGTCAGCTTCTGTCTCAGCTTTAGCTTCGGCAGCAGGCGCATCAATTAAAGCTTTCATACTTAAACGCACACGGCCTTTTTCATCAGCTTCTACCACTTTAACTTTAACAACATCGCCTTCTTTTAAGAAGTCACTTACTGCATTAACACGTTGATGTGCAATTTGTGAAATGTGCAATAAGCCATCTTTCCCCGGAATTAGTGACACGATCGCGCCAAAATCAAGTAATTTAAGCACAGTACCTTCGTAAACATTACCGATTTCAACTTCTGCGGTAATCTCTGCAATTCTACGTTGCGCTTCAGCGCCGGCTTCTGAACTAGTACATGCAATTTTCACAGTGCCGTCATCTTCGATATCAATCGTAGTGCCAGTTTCTTCAGTTAGCGCACGAATCACCGCGCCGCCCTTACCGATCACATCGCGGATTTTTTCAGGATTGATTTTCATCGTGATGATACGTGGTGCAAACGCTGACATTTCAGTACTTGCAGTCGTCATTGCCGCTTTCATAATGCCTAAAATATGCGCACGGCCTTCTTTAGCTTGCGCTAATGCCACTTGCATGATTTCTGCAGTAATACCGGTAATTTTGATGTCCATTTGCAAAGCAGTAATACCTTCATCGGTACCCGCTACTTTAAAGTCCATATCACCTAGGTGATCTTCGTCACCTAAAATGTCGGTCAATACTGCAACGCGGTTGCCTTCTTTAATCAAGCCCATCGCGATACCAGCGACGTGATTTTTCAAGGGCACGCCAGCGTCCATCATAGCTAAGCTGCCGCCACACACTGAAGCCATAGAGCTTGAACCGTTTGATTCTGTAATTTCTGACACGATACGTACTGTGTAACCAAATTCATCCGCAGATGGCAATGCAGCCAACAATGCACGTTTAGCTAAACGGCCGTGACCGATTTCGCGACGTTTTGGTGTACCAACACGGCCAGTTTCACCAGTGGCATACGGAGGCATGTTGTAATGCAACATAAAGCGGTCTTTAAACTCGCCTTGTAGCGCATCAATCACTTGCTCATCGCGGCCTGTACCTAGCGTTACAACTACTAAGGCTTGCGTTTCACCACGGGTAAATAATGCAGAACCATGCGTACGTGGCAATACGCCAGTGCGAACAGTAATTGGACGCACTGTGCGTGTGTCACGGCCATCAATACGTGGCTCGCCATTTAAAATCTGGCTACGAACAGTTTTAGCTTCTAAATTAAAGATTTCTGTTTTGATTTTGTTCGCTTCTTCAGTTGAAGTGGCTTCAGTAATAAGCTCACTCATGACACGATTTTTAATTTCATCTAACTTAGCTGAACGTGGGCCTTTTGCTTTAATTTGGAATGCTGCATTAACATCAGCAGCAGCAATCGCCGCAACTTTTTCAATTAACGCTGTATCTGGCTCTGGTGCTGACCAATCCCAAGCATCTTTACCTACTTCTGCAACGATTTCATTAATCATTGTAATAACAGCTTGCATCGCGTTATGGCCAAATACTACAGCGCCTAACATGACTTCTTCTGAAAGCTCTTTCGCTTCAGATTCAACCATCATTACGGCTGTTTCTGTAGCAGCAACCACTAAATCCAACTCAGTTTCTAGTAATTGAGTCTTAGTTGGGTTAATGATGTACTCTTCATTGATGTAGCCAACACGCGCTGCACCTAGTGGTCCATAAAATGGAATACCAGAAATTGCCATTGCTGCTGAAGCACCAATAATTGCTGGAATATCAGAATCAATTTCCGGATCTGAAGACATCACTGTCGCAACAATTTGCACTTCATTCAAAAATGCTTCTGGGAATAATGGACGTAAAGGACGGTCGATTAAACGTGAAGTCAGCGTTTCTTTTTCTGAAGGACGGCCTTCGCGCTTGAAAAAACCGCCTGGGATTTTACCAGCAGCATAAGTTTTTTCCATGTAATCCACTGTTAACGGGAAAAAGTCTTGACCCGCTTTAACAGCCGTTTTACCAACGACAGTGACTAAAACAACAGTATCGCCATAACTTACCAATACTGCGCCATCCGCTTGACGGGCAATTTCACCTGTTTCAATGGTGAGCTCATGCGCACCGTACTGAATACTTTTTTTAACTTTATTAAACATAATCTATCCTTTTCTCTTTTTTAATGTTCGCTATTCACAACCCAATAGCGAACGCACAATATTGATTTATGTCAGCAATTTTTCTGATGAATTCATGTAAATCGGGCATGCAACCCATTCATGTAATTCATTCTTAGCACCAAAAATTGCTTAGTTAAATCTTTTACAACAAAAAAGCCGAGGCACTGCTTATGCAGGGCTATCGGCTTTTTATTTCACACACAAAACAAATCTTAAAGAACGAATTGTTTTATGCACATGTGATTGGTAGTCAATTACTTACGTAGACCTAGACGCGCGATCAATGTTTGATAACGCTCAACGCTTTCACGTTTAAGGTAATCTAACAATTTACGACGTTGGCTAACCATTGCCAATAAACCGCGGCGTGAATGGTGGTCTTTTTTGTTGCTTTTGAAATGCTCTGTTAAATAAGTAATACGGCTAGTTAAAAGTGCAACTTGCACTTCAGGACTACCAGTATCCTTTTCACCTTGAGCATATTCACTAACGATTTTTGCGCGATCCGCTGCAGTTGTTGCCATAACTTAATCCTAATATTTAGATGTTTTGCGTCAATGTAAAAGCAGCGCCATTAATTAGATAACCGCCAATACATTCATTTGCATGAACCGCGCATTATAGATACATAATATTGATTCAGCAATGGTTTATTAGCTTAATCAATAAATAAACAACAAGTTAGCTAGAGCTTCTCAGTAAGCCTAATTAACTAAGCACGCTCCACGACAAGTCTTCTTGGGGTAATCTTTCCATCACTTTGCTGCTCGCCTAGACCTAAAAATACTTTTTGTTCGGTATATAAGCGCAGCAAGCCTTTAGGAATCATGCCACTCTGCCAAACCGCCTGGCCTTGTTGTAGGTAAAATGCGCTATCAGCATCTAATATGATTTGTGGTAGGTATTGCACCGCACTATCGGGTGGCAATAGTGCTAAAGCACGCTCTTCTTCTGACATCGCCACGAACTGATCAAGCGTCACTGTCTGCTCTATATTGTAATTAGCCGTGGCTGTCCTGCGTAGACCAATCAAATGACCACCGCAACCAAGCACATTGCCAATATCTTCCGCCAACGTACGAATGTAAGTGCCTTTGCTACACTTTACCGTGATGGTTGCCACGTCTTGTTCAAAAGTATTGAACTCAATACCGTGAATAGTAATTACGCGCGCGGCACGTTCAATTTCCACACCGGCTCTAGCGTATTCATACATCGCCCTACCTTCGTGCTTTAAGGCTGAATACATCGGTGGTATTTGGCTGATTTCGCCGATAAACTGGCTGCAAGCCGCTTCAAATTGTGGCTGACTTACATTCACCACTTTGGTTGATAACACTTCACCCTCAGCATCGCCAGTACTGGTGGTTATACCTAACTTAACGGTAGCAACGTAGACTTTATCTGCATCGGTTAAAAAGTGTGCGAATTTGGTGGCTTCACCAAAGCAAAGCGGTAGCAAGCCGGTTGCTAGCGGGTCTAGCGTTCCGGTATGCCCAGCCTTGGCCGCTTGGTATAGTATCTTGATTTTTTGTAGTGCTTGGTTAGATGAATAGCCTAGCGGCTTATCTAACAACAACACGCCGCTGATGTTTTTTTTAGGTCTTCTATACTGCAAGTGTTTGACTTTATATCGTGATATTTGAAACTGATTGATTACAGCTTTTCAGGCTTTGAAGCTAATGCTTCATCAATCAACTTCGACATCATCATGCCGTTATCGATTGATGCATCATAGACAAAATGAAGCATCGGCACTGTGCGCAACAACATACGTTTAGCCAGTTGGGTACGTAAATAGCCAGCCGATTTTTCTAAACCTTGTTGCGTGCTATCACTGGCTTTTGCTGCGCTATAAAAAATCTTAGCATGCGCCATGTCGCCCGTGACTTCAACAGCAGTAATCGTCACCATGCCTACGCGCGGATCCTTTACTTCAAATTGCAGCAAATCAGCGAGTTCACGCTGCATTTGCTCGGCAACACGGTGACTGCGAGAGAATTCTTTAGCCATTATAAAGTACGTGCCACTTCAATAATTTCATAGACTTCTAAGATGTCGCCCACTTCAATATCATTGAAGTTTTTAAGTGACAAGCCGCATTCAAAGTTGTTTTTAACTTCTTTAACGTCATCTTTAAAGCGTTTTAGAGAGTCTAATTCACCGGTATGAATAATCACGTTATTACGTAACACGCGTACTTTTGAATTGCGTTTAATCATACCGTCTTGCACGTAACAACCGGCAATCGCGCCGACTTTAGAAATACGGAATACTTCGCGAATCTCTACAGTACCAATCATGCTTTCTCTATGCTCTGGCGGCAACATACCACCAAGTGCGGCTTTAATTTCGTCAACC
>CAINWC010000219.1 GCA_903854305.1 uncultured Pseudomonadota bacterium
CCCACTGCAAATACGGGAATCAGCACGATGCCTTTTCGTGCTGCAGTTTTATTGATAATTTCAGCAAGCTTAACTTTCGGATCCACATGTTCATGCAAGCGATTACCATAGGTCGATTCAAGCACTAGGTAATCCGCCTGTTTGATACGCACAGGTGGTTTCATCAACAGATCATGAGGCCGGCCAATGTCTCCTGAAAAGACTATGGCTGTTTTTTTGTTATGAATACGCACAAAAGCTGAGCCGAGAATATGTCCATTGGGAGAGAATCTCAGCGTTAAACCATCGCCTAAATCAACATCTTGCTCATAGTTGACGGCTTTTAGTAATGCAAGTGCATCTAGTGCATCTTCTTGCGTATAAAGTGGCAACGCTGGGTTATGTTTTGAAAAGCCACGCTTATTGGCATATTTTGCATCTTCTTCTTGCAGGTGTGCAGAATCAGGCAGCAGGATCTCGCATAAGTCACGGGTTGCTTCTGTGCAATACACTTTGCCCGAGAAACCATTTTTAACAAACAGTGGTAAGTAGCCAGTGTGATCAATATGCGCGTGGGTTAATACTACAGCATCCACACTCGCAGGGTCTATCGGTAACTTGGCCCAGTTTTTAAGGCGTAATTGTTTTAGACCTTGAAACAATCCGCAATCAATTAAAATGCGCTTTGAACCGCCAGAAGGCGTCTCACAAGTGAGCAGATATTTTGAGCCAGTGACGGTTCCCGTAGCACCAAGAAATGTTAACTTCATGTCAGAAGCTCCTTAAATAGCTGGCTTGCCACGACTAGAACCACGTTACATCACTCCAACGCAACCTTAGTTTTTGCAAGTGCAGGATTAGTTGAAAAGTACTTTTTAATGCCAGTTAAAATAGAGTTCACCAATTTATCTTGATAAGCCTCGTCGTTCAACTTTTGCTCTTCTTCCGGGTTGCTGATAAACGCTGTTTCAACCAAAATTGATGGAATGTCTGGCGATTTCAATACAGCAAAGGCCGCTTGTTCTACATGCTTGGTATGCAAAGTATTGATGCTACCAATCTGCCCAAGAACCGCTTTACCTAACTTTAAGCTATCGTTAATGGTCGCGGTTTGCGATAGGTCAAGTAATGTCCTCGCTAATACAGGATCTTTATCATCCAGACTTACACCACCGATTAAATCAGATTCATTTTCTTTTTTAGCCAAATAACGTGCACTGGCACTGGTGGCACCACGCTCAGACAAAGCAAACACGGACGACCCCCTTGCAGAATGGTTGGTGAAAGCGTCCGCATGAATCGACACAAACAAATCAGCCTGCATGTTACGCGCTTTTACCACACGCCCATGTAGCGGAATAAAATAGTCACTATCACGCGTTAACACAGCTCGCATATTAGGCTCATTATCAATTTTGGCCTTGAGCCTTTTAGCAATCATCAACGTAATATCTTTTTCATGACTACCATTTGCACCACGCGCACCAGGATCTTCTCCGCCATGACCAGCATCAATCGCAATAGTTATTTGGCGCGAGTCTTTATTAATATCAGAGTTATTAAAACTGTTTTTTCTAGGCTTAATTTGAGGGATTTCTTGAATCACTTCTTGATTGCTGGCATCTGACTTATCAATGATTACAGCTGTAGATTGTGCGACTTCAACTGGTTTGATGTTCTTGATAGGCTTGGCATCTTCAGCTGAGCTGATTGCAACAGATTCATCCACCTCGACTTGTTGCGGTGGCAGAGGCTCTACCACTACTTGCGGTTTGGGCGTGCTACCAGCAACAGTTACTTGATTGCTGGTATGTGGTTTTTTATCTTTTTTGAGAGCAACATCGTTGTTTGCAACAACAGTTTTGTTGGTACTTGATGCAGCATCACGCTCTGCCACCATTGCCATGAGCGGATCTTTAATCGGATAAACATCTAAGACCAAACGATGCTTATAATCACCAGTAGGGGCTAAGGTAAAAGCATTAGGTTTAGCCTCTGTTTTCAAATCAACGACTAAACGCACCGCGCCTGATTGAAACTTGGCGACACGAATTTGTTTGATATAGGGATCGCTCGCCAATATTTTATCTGATAAAGATTTAATGATTTGGTTGAGATCAACATTCTCAATATCCATCACCACCCTATCCGGATTTTGAATCAACGTCATTTTATAAACAAATGGTTGGCTGGATTCAAGCGTGATGCGCGTGTAATCTTGCGCAGGCCAAATGCGTGCAGCAGTAACCGTATTAGCCGCTTGTACTGTGACTACCAAACCTATGGTTAAGCTCATCAACAGGCTTACACTGATTAATCTAATTAAAACCAGCAAGACGATTCTTAAACTTTCAAATACTTTAAGGTTAACAGTCATCATGCTTCTGTTGAAATGGCTTGTAGGCATTGTTGTCCTAATGTTGAATGCGCTGTGATACTGAGAGTGCGTCCTAGTTCACTGGTAAAAGCAAAGTCTTTAATAGCTAAAGTGATATTGAGATCAGGTGTAGGCAATACATCTTGCGCTTTTTCTGGCCACTCAATGATGCATATACTTTGCGCATTAAAGTAATCTCTAAAACCTGCCGATTCCCATTCCTCATCATCATTAAAGCGATATAAGTCAAAATGATACAGGTTAAATGCAGACTGATCTAATTTAGAACCGCCATTAGATTTAATGTCATAGGATTCAACCAGCGTATAGGTTGGGCTTTTCACCTTGCCCACATGACCAAGCGCATGCAACAAACCGCGTACTAATGTAGTTTTACCCGCACCCAAATCACCATGTAAATATATCGTTAAATTAGGTCGCATGACTTTGGCCAAAACGGCGCCAAAATGAAGCGTTGCTGCCTCGTCTGCCAAATCACGTGTAAAATTACTCACCATGATGATCCCTAACAATTTTAAGCAATTGAGCGAAGACATTAAGCGCTGGGGCTTGGCATTGGGTTTTGATCAGATTGGCATCACGGATACCAACTTGCAGGAGGCAGAGATCGAGCATCAGGCTTGGGTTGCAAAAGGTTTTCATGGTGAAATGGATTATATGGCAAAACACGGGGTGAAGCGTACTCGCCCAGCGGAATTAGTGCCAAATACCTTGCGGGTGATTTCTGTGCGTTTAGATTATTTACCACCCAATGCAGTCAATAGTGAAAGTGTATTGCAAGACCACTCAAAAGCTTTTATTTCACGCTACTCACTTGGGCGTGATTACCACAAGGTGATGCGCAATAAACTACAAAAACTCAGTGAAAAGATACAGCAAGAAGCCGCCAAATTAGCCATTTCTGACTTTAGTTACCGCGTATTCACCGACAGCGCACCTGTACTAGAAGTGGCACTGGCGGAAAAGGCCGGCTTAGGCTGGCGTGGTAAACACACCTTGCTCATCAACAAAAATCGCGGCTCATGGTTCTTTTTAGGTGAAATTTATACCAATTTACCACTCGTTCCAGATGAAATACCATCAACTAACCATTGCGGCACTTGTACCAGTTGCATTGATGTATGCCCTACACAGGCCATTACGGCGCCTTACGAAGTTGATGCAAGGCGCTGTATTTCATACTTAACCATCGAGCTAAAAGGTAGCATTCCACTTGAATTCAGGTCGCTTATCGGTAACCGTGTATATGGTTGTGATGACTGTCAGCTTTACTGTCCTTGGAACAAATTTGCAAAAATAACGGCAGAAAATGATTTTCATGTTAAGCATGGATTAGACGACATTAGCTTAGTGGATTGTTTTAGCTGGACTGAAAATGAGTTCAAATCAAAAATGGCTGGCAGCGCCATTTACCGTATTGGTTATACTCAATGGTTGCGAAACATTGCTATCGGCTTGGGCAATGCACCTACCACACCAGCCGTTGTGCAGGCGCTTAATCAACATATCTCACATGAAAATGAAATCGTAAAAGAGCATGTGCAATGGGCCTTATCTAGGCATTGCAACAATCAGGTTTTGTAAAGAATGGTTAGAAAAAAATTCTAAACGTCTGCCTAGCCAACGAACTACCGTAACCTGCGCTCATAAAACAGACTATTGCCAAGCAATCTTTTAGCCTCTTTTTTTGCGATGGTCATGGCTGCTGAAACTTCATGATGGCTAGAAAACAGCTCTGGGATCACTCTCACGGCACCTATGGACAAGCTACTGAATGGGTAGAATATATTATTACCTTGCCTATCTTCACTGTCAATTCCACCAATTTTACGATCATTGTCACCATAAAATGTTGGCATTACCTCCTCAATATGATTCAGCACATGCTGACAGCGCTCTTCCCAATCTTCACTCTGAAAAATTAAAATGAAGTCGTCCCCACCGATATGACCAACAAAATCAAGGTCACTTCTTACCGATTTAGTCAGCGTTTCACCCACCAATTGAATCAGCTGATCGCCACGTCTAAAGCCATAAGCATCATTAAACGGTTTAAAGTTATCCAGATCACAATAACAGGCCCAAAAAGTAATGTTCTTTTCAAGTAAACGATCAATATGTTCATTAATAGGCACGTTGCCAGGCAATAATGTCAGTGGGTTCGCATAACGTGCGGCACTAATTTGCATTTCAGTAATTTCGCGCAGTAATGCATGCCCACTCCCAAGGCCTAGGCATTTACCGTTATCAGTGATGATAAAACCATTGGTTAAATGATGATGCTCCATCTGCGTAATCAAATCACTCAGCTCATGAAAGGTAATAGTGCCCTCAACGATTAATGGATGTCTATCCATAAATTCAGTACACGAGTGCTTTCCATACAACTCTTTTCTGAATGGCCTAACAAACCGATCAATCATGTTGGCTCGGCTAATGAGGCCAATTGGAATCTCATTTTCAATGACAGGAATTGAAAACAATTTTGGATTACTCTCAAACAACACATAAACTTCATCATTTGTCGTCGCTGCCAGCACAAAAGGCACATTCACCAATAACCGTCGGATATTGCTTTGCTTCTGTGTACTAGTGGCTTTGGGGAACACACTAATTGCGTTACTTTTAAACAGGCGTTTAATATTTTCTTGAATTTCATGAATAGGCTCCAATTGAGGGCGACCCAACAGATAGCCTTGGCAAAACTCAATATTTAAATCTTTAACAATGGCCAGTTCGGCTTCAGTTTCTATTCCTTCAACAATCACTTTCGTACTAGAGTTTTCTGCAATTTGTTGAATAGATTTTACAAACTGAAGCTTTACGGGATCTAAGTTAATGCCATTGATAAAGTGTTTATCAATCTTAACGTATTCAGGCTGTAGCTCCGACCAAAGCCTTAAACTAGAAAATCCTTCGCCTAAATCGTCAATCGCAATTTGAAAACCAACATTACGATAACTATCTATCACGCTATAAAGCTTTGAATAGTCGAAAGTTGGTGAGCTTTCAGTCAACTCTAGCACAATGTCTTTCGGGTTCAAGCCAAGGTGTTCAATATAAGCCATCGAAATGACTCTATTTTCTTCAAACCGAAGCAAACATTCAGGGCTGACATTCACAAATATTTTATTGTTGCATGAGAACTTAGCAAACGATTCCAGACCAATCTGCAAACTTAATAGCTCTAACTCACAGACCCTATTTTTAACATTGGCTTCTTTGAATAAATCCATTGGAGAATGGAAATCACTATGCTTGGGGCCGCGTATAAGCCCCTCATGGCCATGAATGCTGCCGTTACTAAGGCTTACAATGGGCTGAAAAACACTATTGAGTGTTCGATGACTGATAATTTGGTGAAGATTTCCGGAAGCTTCATCGTCGTTGACAATGTTTCTAGCCAGCCTAAGTAATGTCATGTTTTTCCCAAAAAATAAAGCTTGCGAGTAGCTTAATTCAAATAAATTATTATTTAATGGGCTAACAATATGCCAATATTATGACAACCTCATTACCAAAACGTAAACTTAAATCCGCGAGATGCGCTTGATAAAAGGGCCGCACCGATGATGCCTGACTGGTCGCCAGTAGATGAGAGTTTAACTTCAATCTTACCTCGTAGCACTGGAATTAGTGCTGAAGATAATGTAGTTTGAAACATATTCGACATCAAATCCCAGGCTTGGCTCATGCCACCGCCAATCAAAACCAATCGAATGTCCAACACTTTTATGATATTAGCCATCGCGATGGCTAAATTAAAGCCCGCTGTTTCATAAGCATTCATGGCATCAATATCCCCTGCCCTAGCGAGGATTGCAATTTCATCGGCAGCGATCACCTTACCAGTTAACGCTTGATAACTTAGTGAAACGCCACTGGCTGAAGCATATTGCTCCATACAACCATAATTTCCACAACCGCATAATCGCCCATCAGGCACGGTAATCATGTGGCCTATTTCCATCGCCATGCCATGCTGACCACCAAATGGCTTGCCATTCAAGATTAAACCACCGCCAACCCCAGTGCCTAAACCAACATATATAATATCTCTGTCAGCACAATTCAGGCTGCGAAATTCACCATAAGCGGCAACCAGTGCATCATTTTCAACAAGCACTGGCAAATTAATCATTCTGGATAAATCGCCACTCAAATCGGCATTCAATAGGCCCGGTAGATTAGGTGATTGCAATATTTTTTGTGTTTTTGGGTCGATAAATCCAGGGAAACCGATGCCTATCGAACTCACATCCGGGTACTTTTCAAGCATCACCTTAATAGCATTGGCCGTGACTTCTAAGATTTTATGCCAAGCAATTTCAGCGGTATTATTTTTGCAAATTTCCGAAAAACTTGCTTGAAAGCGCACATCGTCAATCACTAAACCATTGTCTAACACTCCTAGACGCAAATTTGTTCCGCCAATATCAATGCCTATTAACAAGGTCATGGTGCTAGTGCCGCCCTGTTCGCGCAATGGCTGCTTTAATGTATTCTTGCTGAGTAGTGCTAAGCTGCTGCCAATTAAAACGCCAATGCCAATTACCAGATGAAGTGCCCGGCGTATTCATGCGGTGGCTAGAATCCAGTTCCAAGATATCTTGCATCGGAATAATCGCCAAATTTGCTTGCGACTCTAACGCCAAGTCGATTAAATCTTTAGGCATGACAACTTCATGCTCTACTGAACGATATTCACGCAGATAAGCATGTACATACTCGCGATCTTGCTCATTTAAAGCATTATACCAACCTAGCGTGGTGTCATTATCATGCGTGCCTGTATAGGCCACGCTATTCGCTTCAATATGATGCGGCAAATATGGATTATCCTCTGTTCCGCTAAATGCAAATTGCAGAATCTTCATGCCAGGTAAGTTGTATTTATTTCTCAATGCATCTACTTCATCAGTGATAATGCCTAAGTCTTCAGCCACTAAACAAATATTTGGCAAAGCCTCTGTGATGGCAGCTAACAGCGCATCTCCTGGTGCTAGCACCCATTGACCATTAATAGCCGTATTCTCATTTGATGGAATCTCCCACGCCGCTTCTAAGCCTCTAAAGTGATCGATACGCACGATGTCGAATAGCTCACTTTGTGTTGCCATACGAGAAATCCACCAAGCATACCCTTCGACTGCCATTGCATCCCAGTTGTAATGTGGATTGCCCCAACGCTGACCAGTTTCTGAAAAGTAATCAGGCGGCACGCCAGCTACCACCGCCATATTTTTATCAGAATCTAGCTTAAATAAATGGGGCTGAGCCCAAACTTCCGCACTATCATAAGCAACGAAAATAGGAATATCGCCAAATAAATACACTTTTTTAGTCGCTGCATACGCTTTAAGGCTTAGCCATTGGCTAAAAAATAAAAACTGTGCGAATTGAATCACGGCAATTTCTTGTGCAAGCTCTTTACTGGCTAGTTTGAGGGTTTTTGCATCTCTATTTTTGTAATGCTCTGGCCAATATTGCCAGCCAGCCTGATTAAACTTATTTCGAAGCGCTAAGAATAATGCTAAATCCTTGAGCCAATGCGCATGTTTTTTACAAAACTTAGTAAAACTTTGCTGTTGTTTTTTGTCTTCAGCTTGCGTAAACGCTTGGTAAGCTTTGGCAATTAAGTGTGATTTATTAGTGATTAAGCCAGTTAAGTCATCTTTAGCTAATAAGCCCTGCGCCTGCAAAGCCTCTAAGCTGATGAAATCAGGGTTACCTGCATGTGCCGATAAACATTGATAAGGTGAATTATCCGCATGCGGCATATTGATTGGCAAAGTTTGCCAGACACTTGCACCTATGCTGTGTAAAAAGTCTACAAAATGGTAAGCCTCTACACCTAAATCTCCCACGTAATTTGCACTGGGCAACGAACTAATATGTAATAAAACACCAACGCGGCGCTGATTTAAGAGGGAAACATGTGCATGCTGTGTCATTGTGGCCTAGCTTGTAAAAAATTATTTTTATTTAAAAAACATTCGACATTCACCTAGGCTTTACATTCTTAGCTTAGCTTTTAAATCAGGCCTGACCTCGCCGCATCGTGCCCGCATTGTCTGCATTACCGCCACCAGCACTAATAGAAGTGTGTAACACCGCTGGTACTGGTTGTTGCAACAAGGTATACAAATTAATGAGATTGCGACGATAAAGTTGGTCAAAACTCGCTACGCTGTCGGATGAATTGTAATCACCAAACCACCAAAACCAGTCAGAACCTTCGCAGATTGCCAATTGACGCTCACATGCTGCAAGCTGTTCGACACTCAAGCTATTATCTGCCATGACACTATCGTAAGTTTTTTTAGCAGCGCACAGTAGATCCCACGCTAGATTTTTGTCTTTACTACCTATCCAAGTGCTAAAAGTACCATACACCCAGCTACCCGCAGCCACTTGCGGCAATACGGGGGCGAATAATCCATTACTTTTGTATTCGCTTGATTGATATAAATCAACGATATCGCTAAAAGTTGTCATTTTAATATCAGGATGGCTGGCTAATGCTGCATACAGTTCATTTAAGAAATAATAGCCGTTGTACGGATAGTATTCCCAAGCATTTTCACCATCTAAAATCACGCTGACTACCTTGGCTTTATTGGTATCGTGATCATTGGCTTGTTGAATACGCTCGAGTGTGTGAATAAAATCAATCACAGCATCCGCTGCATTCATTTTTGCGTATTCAAAACCGATTTTGTCTGAAAGTTGATCGTCTCTAAAAAAACATAAGATATCATACTCACCATTCGTCACACGATAAGGTTGATACAGATATTCATTTTTATTATCAACGCTTAATTGTGACTTTACCAAGCTATTGGCCAATACGGCCTGCCCTGTAGCAGCCCATTCCACGCCATGTTCCGCCATTAATGACAATGCAGCATGTGAAACGCCGCCTTCTGCTGGCCACATACCGCGCGGCTCTTTGCCAAAACGCAAAGCATGTGATTTTTGGGCTGAAACCACATGCGCAACCGCTCGTTTTTGGCCACCATCATACTTTGCACTTTCTGGTAATGGTGCATCCGGCATGGCATCTAATGTCGATTTGAAATCCAGCAATAGTGGCAATATTGGGTGGTAGTAAGGCGTTGTAGAAATCTCGATTTGCTTACGGTTCATCAAGGCTTTATAACGCGGAATTAACTGCGTAATCGTTTCAGCAATCACATTGAAAAGCTGCTGCCGTTCATCTAGCGTGAATAACACGCCTTTAGTCATGAGCGCTTGTACTACTTTATTATTACGGCGCAGGCTTTCACCACACCAAGCCAAATGATACCAAACCAATAAATCAGCTTTATATTGAGCCGTTAGATAATGAAACTCATCATTGCAGGTCATCGACTCTACAAGCTGATAAATGTGCAGCAAACGCTGATAATGCGGAAACGGACTCAGCATTTTTTCGTGATGACTTTTAAAGCAGCTTTGTACAATCAAGTGACATTGTTCATGGCTAATGTCGGCTAAGTTATCTTCAACTAATAACGCCAACAAAGGATCACGAATATCTTTTTTCTTAAATTGCTCACTATAATCTTCGAGCTGTTCAAGCAAAATTGGCACGAAATTAAAACTTACGCGCGCAGCAGGATTCTCTTCAAGATGAAACGCCATGTCGCTGTAATCTTTAATGGCATGCAAGTATGTCCAAGGCAACACATACTCATTCGTGACGATGTCACGGTAATCTGGCTGGTGCATGTGCCAGTAAAGATTCAGGTACAACTTAGGACGATTTGACTTCACTTAGACGCACAACCTTAACAATAAAAAATTAATCACTATTTAACTAAAAGTACTTAGGAAAATACTCGGCACTTAAATTATGTTTGTACTAGATAACTCGGTATAAGTCTTGACCCAGCATGTCAGGTGTCACCAAGGTGATGCCTTTTTCTGATACATAAGAGCGTTTAGCATCTAAGGCTAAATCTACCCCAATCTGCATACCTTCTGGAATATTACAGCCACGGTCTATCACCACATTTTTAAGTACAACATGACGATTGACCGTTACTTTCGGCAATATTACCGAGCCTTCAACATGGCAATAACTGTGTACACGTACATCAGAAAACAAAACAGAATTTGTTACTATCGAACCGCTGATTAAACAGCCGCCAGAAACTAATGAGTCTGTTGCCATCCCAGTTCTACCCTCATCCTGAAACACAAACTTTGCTGGCGGCAACTGCTCTTGGTAAGTCCAAATAGGCCATTCTCTGTCATACAAATTAAGCTCAGGAATCACTTTGGTCAATTCCATATTGGCTTCCCAATAAGCATCAATCGTACCGACATCACGCCAATAGTAATTGCCGTTCTTAGCCCCTACGCAGCTGTCAGTAAAGCGATGTGCTTGAATTTTATATTTTTGAATAATGTATGGAATAATATCCGCGCCAAAGTCATGGCTAGATTTTGAGTCTCCAGCATCGCGAATAAGCTGCTCATACAAGAACTTAGCGTTAAATACATAAATACCCATGCTCGCAAACGCTTTTGTCGTATCGCCAGGCATGTGTTTGGGATGCGATGGTTTTTCTGCAAACTCAATCACACGATCAGTATCGTCCACTGCAAGCACGCCAAAGCCTTTGGCATCTTCTAACGGCACGTTGATACAGGCAACTGTCATATCCGCGTTACTCGTTACATGCGTAGCCAACATTTGGCCGTAATCCATTTTGTAAATATGGTCGCCAGCCAAGATTAATATGTATTCACCACCACCCTCACGCAACAGATCTAAGTTTTGATAGACTGCATCAGCAGTACCTTTGTACCAGTCTTCAGAAATGCGCTGCTGTGCTGGAATAATGTTGACGTACTCATTGAATTCGCCGCGTAAAAATCCCCAGCCACGTTGAATATGTTGAATTAAGCTCTGCGCCTTATACTGGGTGGCAACGTTAATGCGTCTAATACCAGAATTGATGCAATTTGATAAAGGAAAATCAATGATTCGAAATTTACCGCCAAATTGAACCGCTGGTTTAGCACGCCAATCAGTTAAGTTTTTTAAACGACTACCGCGCCCACCAGCAAGAATAATAGCAGCGGTATTTTTGGTTAATGTACTAATAAAACGATCTGAATGCTGTTCTTGCGGCATGATGCCCTCCTGAAGTTTGATTATCCATTTACTTTAACTAGCTGGGCCAACTAGTTTAAATTTGCGTTTAACTGTATTTAAGGTACATTATAATCAGCTTAAAGCACTATAATCTAGCTAATAAAGCTAAATATTAAAAATATTTCTTAGAAAAATTTAGAGGAAATGTATCTTGGTAAAATCTACAGCAACTCCATTACAAACGGACGTGGTCACAGATGTGAAGCCTAGCGGATTATTGGACACAGAGGCAAATGCATTGTCACAGTCTTTAAGACTCATATTAGACGCTAAGCACCACGACCCATTTAGCTATTTAGGCTTACATGCCTCAGGCGAGACTTTCGTGTACCGTACGTTTTTACCTAATGCGACTGATGTTTGGGTTAAAACCTCTAGGGCATGGGCTAAGCTCGACAAAACGCATGCTGACGGCTTATTCGAATGGCAAGGTAAAACGGCACTTAAAGTACCTTGTCTACTCAAGGTGGAGTGCGCTGGTAGCAGCTATGAATCGTACGATCCTTATACATTCGCTTCTAGCATCACCCAAGATGAACTTTATTTATTTGGCGAAGGCCGTTTAAAACAAGCCTACAAAACACTAGGCGCACAAAGCGTTACGCAAGATAATATTGAAGGTGTCCGCTTCGCCGTATGGGCACCAAACGCCGAACGCGTGAGCGTCAC
>CAINWC010000220.1 GCA_903854305.1 uncultured Pseudomonadota bacterium
CAAATTGAAAAAATTGAAATTTTACGCGGCCCAGCTTCCAGCCTTTATGGCGCGGATGCCATTGGTGGCGTGATTCAGATTTTTACTAAAAAAGGCGAAACGGATAGGCCGCTAATTCACGCTGCGGTAGGCCTTGGTAGCTATAACACTAAAACTGCTGAAGCCGGCTTTAGTGCGGCAAGTGGGAATACTCGCTATGGCATCAACCTCAATAGCTTAGTGACAGATAGCTTCTCTGCAATACGCGTATTACCTGTGAATGTATCCAAGAATCCCATTAGCGTAGATAGGGATGGATACCGTAATTTTGGCATTTCAGCCTTTATTGACCACACTTTTGCAGTTGGGCAAATACTAGGGTTACAGTATTTTGGCAGCAAGGGGCATAGTAACTCTGACACCAACAATGGTGGCGCTTTTGATTTTGCTGACTTTACGAATGAAACACAGCAAAGCTATGCGCTAACCAGCAAAAATGAATTCACGGATTTTTGGCATAGCACACTCAAGCTAGGCAAGGGGATTGATGATTACGATTATCACTACTCCGCCACAGGCGTTTCCCTATACAAAACAGAACAAAACCAATACACATGGCAGAATGACCTAAGTTTGCCTGTTGGTACGCTGACTCTGGCTTATGATCGATTGGAGCAACAAGTCAACAGCAATACCAATTACACGCTCACCACTCGTAAAAACAATGGTTTCTTAGCAGGCTATTTGGCCGATATTGGCAACCATAGCATTCAGGCGAGCTTGAGAAAGGATGGGAACTCGCAATATGGTAACCACACCACAGGCGGTGTTGGTTATGGGTACCTCGTTTCACCAGAATGGCGCATTTCAGCCAACTATGGCACCGCATTCAAGGCACCTACATTTAATCAGTTGTATTATCCTAGCTTTGGTGACCCAACATTACTTCCTGAACAATCTAAAAACGCCGAAGCTAGTATTAAATATACAAGCGATAAGCAACATGCAAGTTTTACAGTTTTTGACAACAAAATTAGCAATTTGATTGCGTTTTCTGGCCCAGCAACTGCAGGTTGTACTCTTGGAGGATTCTGCCCGGTGAATGTTGGTCGAGTTGAAATTTTAGGCGCTACTTTCGTCGGTGGTTGGAATGTGACCGATCACTTAACGCTGAATGGTAACTTTACTGTGCAATCACCGCGCGATGAGAAAACAAACAAGCTATTAGCGCGTAGAGGCAACAACTATGGTGCTGTGAGCTTGATGCACTCATGGGGAGATTTGGAGTGGGGCGCAGAGGTGACGGGGGCATCAACTCGCTATAACGATGCTACCAACACAAAAAAAATGAGTGGTTATGCATTGCTTAATTTAACGGCTAATTATCGCCTTACCCCAGAGTGGAAGCTAGAAACGCGTGCTAACAATATGTTAGATAAAGACTATGTCCTCGCTTACACAGGCAATACTGCAACAGCTAATCCATATGGCACCGCAGGTGCAAATATATTCGTCGGTTTGCGTTACCAAATGAAACCCTAGACACACGTTGTCATGCTGAACTTTGGCGTATGAATAATTTGATTGATCACCTACTTCATATGCCAAAGCCAACAATCATAGGGCTAGAATAAGTGCATTTTAAGAATTTCGACTTGTAATCTAACGATTTAAGCTAAAATCACACACAACAATTTTATCAACTCAATGGAGGCTAACTCACAATGTTAACCCTTTCTAAAACCAATCAAATTATCGTAGGCACGGTACTTGCCGCACTTGTCATTGTGACGCGCGGCCACCACTTTGCTTCTATCAACAATTTACCAAGCGCGTCATTGGCAGTGTTTTTCTTGGCCGGCTTGTACTTACGTCCTACTTGGGTGTTTCCAGCCTTGCTCGCTTTGTGTGCTGGTTTAGATTTTTCTGCCACCACTTATGGCGGAGTTAGCAGCTTTTGCGTGACACCTGCTTACGCTTTTTTACTCCCAGCTTACGGCACAATGTGGTTGGCTGGCCACTGGTTTGCCAAGCAATACAGCTTCAGTTTTAATGCGCTGCTACCGTTAGTGGGTGGGGTTGCGGTTGCTGCGGCTGTTAGTGAACTACTTTCTAGCGGCGGTTTTTACTTCTTTGGTGGTCGCTACCCAAATCCAACTATTGCTGAGTTTTTACCTCGTCTTGAAAAATACTTTCCACATCAATTAGAAAACATTGCCTTTTGGTTAGGCGTTGCCTTAGTGGTTCATGTAGCGTTTGCATTGGCAAATGGCGCACATCGCGCTAAAGCTTAATCTTGACTGACAGTGACAAAATCACCCGCCACAATGCACGCATGTTGCGCAAAAAGGCGGTAGTTGATGCAAAAATTGAATCTGCCAGCATTGCCAAAGGCTTGCTGTTAATCCACACAGGGAACGGCAAAGGTAAATCTACCGCCGCTTTTGGCTTGCTCGCGCGCGCTCTGGGCCACGGCATGAAAGCGGTTGTAGTGCAGTTTATCAAAGGCCGTTCTGATACTGGCGAAGAAGCCTTTTTTCGCAACTCCAAAAATTTAACTTGGCACGTGATGGGCGATGGCTTTACTTGGGAAACGCAAGATGCAGCGCGCGATTTAGCTTCTGCGCGCACAGCGTGGGAACTGGTGTGTGGCTATTTGCAGGATGAAACCATAGACCTAGTGATTTTGGACGAATTTACCTACACGCTCAAATACGGTTGGCTGACAATTGAGGAAGTTTGTGCGGCATTTGATGCGCGCCCAGCCATGCAACACGTGGTGATTACAGGCCGCAGCGCACCTGAAGGTTTAATTGAAATTGCTGATACGGTGAGTGAGATCAATTTGGTTAAGCATGCGTTTAAGGACGGCGTGCAGGCCATGCCTGGCATTGAATGGTAACACCTTAGAAATTTTATCCGCAAGAATGAAACGCCAATGATGACCCCAATTACCTGCCCTGCTGTATTAGTTTCTGCCCCTGCTTCTGGGCAAGGAAAAACCTTATCGACCGCAGCCTTAGCCAGAGCTTGGAAAAATCGTGGTTTAAACGTGCGTGCTTTCAAATGCGGCCCAGATTTTCTTAACCCGATGATTTTGGAAAAAGCCACGGGACAGCCAGTTTATAATTTAGACCTTGGCATGTGCGGCGAGCAGGATGGGTTGGCGCGTCTATATAGCGTAGCACAAACTGCCGATGTGATTATTGTAGAAGGCGTCATGGGTTTGTATGATGGCACGCCATCCAGTGCGGATATTGCGGTGCGTTTTGGCCTGCCGGTGATGGTCACCATTGATGCCAGCGGCATGGCGCAAACCTTTGGGGCGATTGCCTCTGGCCTTTTAGCTTACAAACCAGAATTAACACCCGCAGGCGTGTTGGCTAATAAAGTGGGCAGTATCGGCCATGCCGACATGCTACGCGAAAGCTTGCCACCGCATTTAAGCTGGTTTGGCGCGCTGCAACGAGACGAAGCCATTGCCTTGCCAGAGCGACATTTAGGCTTGTTCCGCGCCAGTGAAATTGATGATATAGAAACTAGAATCGAGGCCGCTGCCATTGCTTTAGCCAACTCCGGCGAACTACCTCTACCACCGCTGGTAACCTTTAAACCGCCGCCGGTTTCGACAATACCAGCGCTCTTGGCAGGCAAAACCATTGCCATTGCACGTGATGAAGCGTTTTGTTTCATTTACCCAGCCAATTTAGATTGCCTGATTGCATTGGGTGCAACGGTTAAATTTTTCTCACCGCTACACGATAAAACCTTACCGGAAGCCGACGCTTACTGGCTGCCAGGCGGCTACCCTGAATTACATCTAAAAGAAATTAGCGAAAACACAGCAATACGCACAGCACTGCAAGTGGCTTTTGATGCCAACAAACCTATTCTTGCCGAGTGCGGCGGCATGATGGCCTTATCAGCGTCGATTAACGGTACGCCTGTTTTTGGCTTACTTGCGGGCAATTGCCAAATTGAAAAACGCTTTCAAGGCTTAGGCACCCAGCATGTGACGTTAGCGGAGGGTGAAATAGGCGCACACACGTTCCATTACGGCTCGTTCACTACGCCACTTGCCATAGCTTTTCAAGCCACTAGCAAACGTGTGCCTAGTAATCATAGAAATGGCGAAGCCGTATATCAGCATGACAGTATCACCGCGAGCTTTTTGCACTTTTACTTTGCCTCTAACCCGCAGGTTGCTGCGAACCTGTTTTTACCACGGGTCTAGATTTTCCATGAGTTTAGATTCACCATTAGAATCGTCAAACCCACATCGCTATTCTGAGGCTGAAATCGCCGCAGTCTACCGTGTAATCGCCGAACGTCGCGACATGCGACACTTTTTACCCACACCTGTTGCACCTGAAATACTTACTAAAATCTTGCAGGCAGCCCATCACGCGCCCAGCGTAGGCTTAATGCAGCCTTGGCGATTTATTCGCATTACTAGCAAAAATACGCGCAAAAGCATTCATCAATTAGTGGATGCCGAGCGCGCTAAAACCGCGCAAGCGATTGGTGAGTTTGAAAATACCGCACGTATGGCAGAGTTTTTACGACTAAAGGTAGAAGGTATTTTAGACTGCGGCGAATTATTAGTCGTAGCATTGTGTGATGACCGTGATCGTCACGTATTTGGGCGCAGAACCTTACCAGAAATGGACTTAGCCTCTGTCAGCTGTGCGATTCAAAACATGTGGCTGGCCGCGCGAGCTGAAGGCTTAGGCATGGGCTGGGTTTCAATGTTTGACCCTGTTGAATTAGGTCAGTTACTCAATATACCCACTGACGCTAAGCCCATCGCCGTGTTGTGCTTAGGCCATGTAAATACTTTTTACAAAGAACCAATGCTGGTTGAAACTGGCTGGAGAACAGCCAAACCTTTGGCCGATATGGTGATGGAGAATAGCTGGGGTTACCAAGAGGGTGACATTGCAAAATGAGATACCCCAAACGCATAATATGCTTGACCACGGAACCCACAGAAGTGCTTTACCTGCTGGGTGAGCAAGAGCGCATTGTCGGCATTTCCGGCTTCACCACACGTCCGGCCATTGCACGCCGTGAGAAACCCAAGGTCGCGGCTTTTACCAGTGCAAAAATCGACAAAATTTTAGAGTTAAAGCCAGATCTAGTCATTGGCTTCTCGAACTTGCAGGCCGATATTGCCGCTGCGCTCATCCGCGCGGGGGTTGAGGTACATATCTTTAATCAGCGTTCTATTGCGCAAATGCTGAACATGATTGCTACAGTCGGCAGCTTGATAGGCGCATCAGACAAGGCGGCCAAGCTGATTGCCGAGCTGGAAAACACTATCTGCAAAGCGCGAGAAACCGCCAGCCATTTAACTACACAACCAACCGTATATTTTGAGGAGTGGGATGACCCCATCATCTGTAGCATACGCTGGGCGATGGAACTGATTGAGATTGCTGGTGGGGATGACTGCTTTCCGGAGCTTTCACATTTTCACAGCGCAAAAGATAGAATTGTGACGGCTCAGCAAGTACTAGAGCGGCGCCCAGACATTATCATCGGCTCGTGGTGCGGTAAAAAATTCCAGCCGGAACAAGTCATGGCAAGAGAAGGCTGGGCAGGCATTCCAGCAGTTAAAAATAGTTTTGTACGTGAAATAAAATCGGCTGATATTCTGCAACCTGGGCCATCGCTGATTACGCATGGCTTAAAGCAAGTACAAGCGATTATTCAAGAGTGGCATACGACACAGGCACTTAGACAAACGGAAGTGATATAAATATGGCAACACATTTAATACTAGGCGGTGCCCGCTCAGGCAAGAGCGCCTATGCCGAAAAACTGGCCAATGAGAGCAACCTGAAAGTCACTTACATTGCCACGGCACAAATTTATGACGCAGAATTTGGCGCGCGGATTCAGCACCACAAAGACCGCCGCCCCGCCAACTGGGAACTGGTAGAAGAGCCGCATTACCTCGCGCAAACACTCAACCGCTTAGCCAAGCCAGATCAATGCTTAATTGTGGATTGCCTGACGCTATGGCTAGCACAATGGATATGCGCGGACTGCAACCCACCTAAAGACTCAAACTGGCAAGCTGAGCGTGAGGCGCTGTTAGCTTTACTGCCGACCTTAGCCGGTACCATTATTTTAGTCAGCAACGAAGTAGGCATGGGCATTGTGCCTTTAGGTGAAATCAACCGTCAATTTCAAGATGAGCAAGGTCGGTTGAATCAGGCAGTGGCTTCGATATGCAATCAAGTGACTTTTGTGGCGGCAGGGTTGCCGTTAACATTGAAGGGCTAACTTGGGAAATCTTGAATCAACCCAACTCAGAAAAATGTAGTGCGGATGAGCGCAGCGTCAAGGTAAATTGCCGAAATACGGCAAGAGAAGGCACCCTAGGCGGTATCCGCCAAATAAGCTATTTTCATACTGCCAGCCTATCCCAATCCAAATACTGCGCCACACAATCGGCTAAGCGCTCCAACCCTGCCTCACGTAATTGTTCATAATCAAACTGCGCTTCCGTATTACCCAAGCCAGCCCACGTTAACCAAGCCGCGCATGATTCGGCATGATCAAATAAACCATGCACATAAGTACCGGCAATTTGGTTGTCTTGCGACATAGCGCCTTCAGGCTGACCGTTGATGGTTAGCGCGGGCTTGCTTAAAGCGGCGCCAGTGCTAATGCCCATGTGGATTTCATAGCCGCTTACGCGGGCATCGGCAAAGGTCAGTTTGCCGCGCACTTGGGCGAGATGTTTTTCTGGCATCAGCGTGGTTTCCATCTCTAACCAGGCAAACCCTGCACATGAACCAGCGTCGCCTTCTATTGCATGTGGGTCGTGAATTAAATTTCCCAACATTTGAAAGCCGCCACAGATGCCCAGCACTTTGCCGCCATAGCGCAGGTGCTTAGTGAGCGCTTGCTCCCATTGATTGGCGCGTAAATACTCAAGGTCTCCCTGCACATTTTTGCTGCCGGGCAAAATAATCAAGTCCGCCGTTGGAATAGCCTCGCCCATTTTAACGAACTGAAAATCCACTTGAGGATGCAGGCGCAGCGCATCAAAGTCGGTGTGGTTGGAGATGTGCGGTAGCACTGGAACGACCACTTTAATTGAGTTTTCACTGACAGCAGCTGCACTTTTTGAAACCCCATCTTCAGCTTCAATGTGCAAATTATGTAAATACGGCAAAACACCCAGTACCGGCTTGCCGGTTTCTTTTTCCAGCCAATCAAGACCGGGTTGCAGCAAGGCAATATCGCCACGAAAACGGTTGATGACAAAGCCTATTACACGCTTTCTTTCAGACGCTGAAAGCAGCGCCAGCGTGCCGACAATATGTGCAAATACACCGCCTCTATCAATATCGGCAATCAAAAGTACCGGGCAATCTACCGCTTCGGCAAAGCCCATATTGGCAATATCACCTTCGCGCAGATTGATTTCAGCCGGGCTGCCGGCGCCCTCCACAACAATGTATTCATATTGGCTGGCAAGCCGCTGGTAAGAATCTAGCACGGCACGCATGGCGGTTGGTTTATAGGCGTGGTAGCCGGTTGCTTCAAGATTGCAGACCACCTTGCCATGAATAATCACCTGGCAGCCAGTATCTGAATTAGGCTTAAGCAACACAGGGTTCATATCGGTATGCGGTGCCAGACCACAGGCTTGCGCCTGCACCGCTTGGGCACGGCCGATCTCGCCGCCATCGATGGTGACTGCTGAGTTCAATGCCATGTTTTGCGGCTTAAATGGCGCGACTTTGATGCCTCTGCGGTACAATACGCGACATATTCCAGCAACGAGCGTACTTTTACCTGCGTCTGACGTAGTGCCCTGAATCATTAATGTTTTCATATTCTAATTATCTCATAATGCCCTCCATTGCTATCGTTGCGGTCGCGCTGGATTTAATTTTCGGTGAACCGCGCCGCTATCATCCATTAGTAGGTTTTGGTTGGCTTGCCGACAAGTTTGAGCGTAGCTTTAACCTCGGCAGCGCACAAAATAAATCCAGACAACGCTTGATAGGCGCCTGTGCCTTGGCTTTGCTGCTAAGCCCTTTTGTGATGCTGGCATTCTGGCTGTGCCAATATAAGCTCACTAGCATTCTGGCCAACACCCTGCTGCTCTATTTTGCTATTGGCCACAAAAGCCTGCATACCCATGCCCATGCGGTGGCTAATGCGCTGAACAACCATGACGAAGCTTTAGCCAAAAAAGCGGCCTCCTATATGGTGAGCCGCGACCCGGCAGCCATTGAGCCTATTCCAGCGACGATAGAATCGGTACTTGAAAATGGCAATGACGGCGTGTTTGGTGCGCTGTTCTGGTTTTTTATTGCCGGCGGTGTTGGCGCACTAGCGTTTAGACTAGCCAACACGATGGATGCCATGTGGGGCTATAAAACCCCGCGCTATTACTATTTTGGCTGGGCGGCAGCAAGGCTGGATGACGTGTTGAATTACGTACCGGCGCGCCTCACGGCACTCACTTATGCCGCGTTAGGCCAGACACGGTTAGCCTTGAGGTGCTGGAAGGAGCAAGCCCCGCTTTGGGATAGCCCAAATGCCGGGCCGGTGATGGCGGCCGGTGCTGGTGCACTGAACATCAAACTTGGCGGTGCCGCTCGATACCAAAACGAATGGCATGAACGCCCGCAATTGGGCGCAGGCAAAACACCTCAGACCAAGGATATTGAACGCGCACTGGCGTTGGTGATGCATGGCGTTTATCTCTGGCTTATTGTTTTTTTAATGGCTGTAGCGATTTTTCATGCGGTATCTCACTATGCTTGAACATGGCGGCAATCTAGCGCTCGCATCAATTCAATACCGGATTCCGCTTGAACAGTGGCTAGACCTATCAACCGGCATCAATCCCAATGGCTATCCAATTGCGGAGATTCCAGCATCCGTATGGCAAAGGCTGCCGTTAGATAACGACGGGCTCATTGAGGCCGCCTGCGCTTATTATGGCTGTCAGTTCGCCTTAGCCACGGCCGGTTCTCAGGCCGCGTTGCAGATTTTGCCACAATTGAGAAACGCATCCAAAGTTGCAATGCCGGCTTTAATGTATCAGGAACACGCAAAAGCATGGCAACATCATGGCCATCAAATCACTACGTTTGATGCTTATCCTGATGAAAATATCATCAAAAATTCGAATGTCGTTTTACTTTGCAATCCGAACAACCCAACAGCCACGCAATTTGCAATCGCAGACTTACTCAACTGGCACGCCCAATTAGCAGCACATGGTGGTTGGCTGGTGGTGGATGAGGCTTTTATGGACGTTACTCCTGCGCTTAGCATCGCACAGCACGCACACTTGGACGGACTATTTGTGTTGCGCTCACTCGGTAAGTTCTTTGGATTAGCCGGCGCAAGAGTGGGCTTTTTATTGGGCGCGGAAAAAGCACTAGTCCGTGCGCAGGAACAAATCGGCCCTTGGTCCATTTCAGGGCCAAGCCGGTTTATTGCCAAGCAGGCACTGACTGATCGCACTTGGCAACAAAATACACGCTTGCATCTACCCGCTTGTAGCCAGCGCCTTGCTCGCTTGCTCACTCAATATGGTTTAACACCATATTCAGGCACGGCACTTTTTCAATTTACACTCACGAATCAAGCTGTAGCGTGGCAGCAACATTTGGCAAAGCAAGGTATTTGGGTGCGGCTTTTTTCAGGCAATTCCAAGCCGGGTAACTCGGAGTCTGGTAATTCTAAGTCTGGTACTCTGGGGCTTGCAAGGCATTCAGCATTAAGATTTGGCTTGCCTCCTGAAAATGCGTGGGAACGGCTAGAAACTGCACTCAAAAATTTCTAATAGGTTTGATAGCGCGAGGCTTCAAAGGCTCATAAAAAGCATCAAAGGTTCATAAAAAGCACTTTAGGCACTTCGCCCTTAAACTCCAGCTGCGTCACGCTCGCATGGTCTATGGTGATTCGAAACAATCGCTTTAGCGGCATTTGCAACACCTCGGCAACGAGCGCACGAATGAAGCCGCCGTGTGTCACCACCAAGATATTCTTACCATGTGAGTGACTGCCTACATCCTCCACAAAGCTTTTAGATCGGTGATGCAGCTGCGAGAATGTTTCACCATTAGGCGGCGCTAAATTAGCGTAATCATTCGCCCAAATATCAAAGGGCTCACGCGGAATCGCATCCCATGGACGCATTTCCCAATCACCGAAATGCAGTTCTTTTAAGCGCGCATCCAGCTGAATGTCATGGTGAGCAAAACCTAAACTCGCATCCGCACATAAAGCCTGCGCAAGCTTATGGCAACGCTGTAACGGGCTAGCATAAATCGCATCAAATTCAAAAGCGGCTAATTTTTTCTGCACCTGTTGCCGCTCGACATCAAAATTGGCAGAGACCGCAATATCGCTTTGCCCGTAACAAATGCTAGGTGCAATATCTAAAGAAGTATGACGGACAAGGGTCAGCTTCATAACAAGTGCTTATGCCCCGGCAAACAACGTTGCGCTCGCCAGCAAGCCGACATAAAAGGCAATTTCAGTAAGTTGTTGCATCGCGCCCAGACAGTCACCGGTGTAACCGCCTATGCGTGTTTTGATCTTTGCGCTAAACCATAACCAAACAATCGCTACGGGGAGTAGCGCAGCTAAATATTTCACCTCTAAAAAAGCCAATGGTAACAAACCAAAAAAAGTCGCGATGATCAATTCAGTCAGACTTAATTGTGTCGCAAGCGGTTTAGACTTACCTTCAGACTTAACGTAGCTTTGCGTAAACATCACCAACACCGCGCATAAACGGCTAAGCGCGTGACCGGCAATGATGGAAGCCGGAATAAACGCTGCAACTTGGTAACTGAGCGCCTGGTATTTGGTGAGCAAGGCCAGCAGCAATCCAACGGCACCATAACTGCCGATGCGCGAATCTGCCATAATAGTGAGCACCTGCTCTTTGTTCCAGCCGCCACCCAGGCCATCTAGCGCATCGGCCAAGCCATCTTCATGAAATGCGCCGGTTAGCAGAATAGTAGCCACCATACTTAGTAGCACAGCAATTTCTAAGGGCAATAAAATTTCGCACAACCAAAATACCAACGCACCAACGGCACCCACTAAGATTCCAACCAAAGGGAAAAATCGCGTCGATTTATTTAAGTCAGCTTCATCAAAATGATTGAAGTGGATCGGGATGCGTGTGAAAAAACTGACGGCAGTTAAAAAATAGCGCCATTGTTTTGTTAATGACAAGGTCATATCTTCTGCGAAACGCTTGCAGATTCAAATGATGCCATGGTGTTTAAAAAATTAACTGACGCAACCACCAGCGGGAAAGCTAAAGCTGCACCGGTACCCTCACCGAGACGCAGATCCATATTGAGCAGTGGCTTAACATGCAAAAAATCCAACATTTTTTTATGGCCAGATTCATCAGAACAATGCGTAAATACACAATAATGCAAAATATCAGGCTGTAATTTGGCGGCTACCAATAAAGCCGCCGTCGTAATAAATCCATCAATCAACAAGGTGCACTGTTTGTCAGCCGCCTGTAACATAGCACCAACCATCATGGCAATTTCAAATCCGCCAAATGTCGCAAGCATCTGCATTGCATCAACGCTATTTAAACCATGATGCGCAATAGCTTGAGTCAGTACCTTAGTTTTTTGCGACAAGCCAGCGTCATCTAAACCCGTTCCACGACCAACACAGTCCTCAATAGGCAAGCCACTTAAAATGCTCATCAAACAACTTGCAGATGACGTATTGCCTATGCCCATTTCACCAAAACCGAACACATTACAACCTTCGGCAATTTGCGCATCAACAATATTGGCACCGCGCTCTAACGCCTGCTCACATTGGGTAGTGGTCATCGCCGGCTCAGTCAGAAAATTACGCGTGCCAAAAGCGATTTTGGCATCAATTAAATCTGTGTTTGGCTCAAAGTTATGGTTTACACCACTATCAACCACACGTAAGCGCATCTTGTTTTGTGTGGTAAATACATTAATCGCAGCGCCACCTTGCAAAAAATTCAACACCATTTGTGCTGTAACGGCTTGCGGATATGGACTTACCCCAGCTTCAACAATGCCATGATCTCCGGCAAACACTAGCATGGTCGCCTGAGTGAGCTGCGGCGTAAGCGTTTGTTGAATCAGTCCGATTTGTAATGCAACCGTCTCTAACATACCTAACGCGCCCAGCGGCTTGGTTTTATTGTTTATTTTATTGACGAGTGCACTTTTGAGCGCTTGATTTGGCTGGGTAATATTCAATTTCATCACAGTGATTTCAGTTTTCTAAACGTTACTTTACGAGCCGTGATTTTACATGAGTGCCCATGTTTTGCGTAAATCCGCCTTAAAGTCACTACTTTAAGTCGCTGAAAATTAATGTGCTGCAGGAAATTAATCATATTCAACGTAAATTATATTTGGTAGTTCTTTTGTAAGTTTGCTATAATGCGCGGCTTGCGAACATTTACCGAAGTTCGTAAGCGCAATAATGCTGTATTGTTAAGCATGGCCGAGTAGCTCAGTCGGTAGAGCA
>CAINWC010000221.1 GCA_903854305.1 uncultured Pseudomonadota bacterium
AAACTCCAAACTACAATATCGTCCGCGTAAAGCACGACGACGTAACGGAAGAAACTAGTCGTCCAAGCTATAAATTGGTTGAAATGCCAACAGAAACCTCTTACATTCCAAATGCAGAAGAAGTGGCAAAAAGCAGTTAGACCTGTCGCTGCAGTAAAAGGCATTACGCCTGCTGCACCAGCGCCGATTGTGCCTGAAAAAATAGCCGCTGAAGCTGCACCTGCGCCTAAACTGTCATTAATAGCGCGTATTAAACGCTTCTTTGGTGCTTCATCTACAGGCATTGAAGTCGCGAAAACAGAAGCTGAAAAAACGGAAGAAACGCGTAGCGAAAGCAATCGTAATAACCGTAACCGTAACAATCGCAACCGCAATGAGCGCAACAAAAATGAACGCTCTGACAAAGGCGCTACGCCGAACCGCAACAATGAGGCTAAAGGTCAAGAGGCGCGTTCTGCTGACGCTAAACCTCAAGAACCACGTCAACAGAAACCTCAACAGCCTCGTAGCGAACAAGTTCGTAGTGACAAGCCTCGTAATGAGCAACCGCGTAACAATAATCAGCAAGCAAATACTGCTCAAGTAAGTGCTGGCACTGAAGCTTCCGCGGTTGATACGGGTGCTGAGCAAACTGCAGAACGTGGTGGTCGTCGTAACCGCAATAATCGCCGTGGTCGCAGAGATCGCATTGAGAATGTAACAGGCGAGGCTAATCGTCCATTCATTCCAAATGATGAAATCGGTGCAAACCAAGCAAGCGTAAATGCTGACGTTGTAATGGCTCCTATCAACAATGCAGTAGAACAACCTGTAGCTACAAAGCCAGTAACTGCAGTCATTGAAAATGTTGTTGAGGAAAAGTCTAGTGAAGCACCCAAAGTAAAAGCAGATAATAGAAGACAAAAAGCACCCAAAGCTTCTACTGCAAATGCTGTTAACGCTAGTGAAAGTACAGTAGATGTAGCGCAACAAGCTACAAACGAAGCTGCTACACCTAACGAAACATCAGGCGACATGCCAGCAACCAAGACTGGAAACAAACGCCCTGCTCGCCCACGTAAACCTAAAGCAGCAGCGAAACCAGTTGACTTAGCTGCGGTAGGTTTGCAATTGGTTGAAACAAAAGCGGATGCGCCTAAAGTTACTGCTCCAGCAGAAGCTGAAAAACCACGTGCGCCTCGTAAAGCAGCTTCATGGCAAAAGAATGCTAAAAATGAAGCAAGTACAGAACCTATGGTGATGGTTGAAACACAAAATAAGTAGTTATTATTGCATTGATTAAAAGTAGCTAAGTAACGCCCATTGTTACCTTATGCACTAAACAATAATCAGGTTATATGGTGAAATACTGCTTATGACGAACAGAATTCCACCATCTTTAACTTGGTTAATTGATCAAAGGGCAAGGCTGTCATCAGACGTAGCCAAAGTAAGAAAAGCCCTAAGTAAATATCAACATTTAATCAATAAACTTGAATGCTTAGAAGATTCCTTAGCTGGCATAGACAAGTCCTTGGGCTTGCACGAAATAAAAGTTGATGTAAGTAACATTAAACCGATTAACACCCAACGTAATCGCTTAAAGTTTCCTTATGGTCAAATAAACGATCATATCATCAGTTATATTAGAAAATATGGTATCCAAAATCCAGTATCAAAGTCAGAAGTAATAAATTACATGCTTGAAAAGTATTCCGAAATTGATGACCAACCTATCAGTCATAAGCAAATGGCAGTTCTTGTTAAACATGCTCTCCAGCGCTTAGCAACTATTGGCTGTATAAAGAGAGTACATAATCTACAGACAAGCGAAGAAGGGTTGTGGAAATCACCTGAAGATGCAAGCTGAAAGATTGTAAACTCAAAATGCATTATGGTACGAATGAAAGTGATAGCAATCGTTCGAATAGAACACCTCAAAAATAGATTGGATTAAAATATTTGAATTTAGCTGAAATCTATTTCTCATTTCTAGTACACAAAACCTAATATAAACACGGTAGTGAAATAGCTATTAATCACAAGCCATTTGCATATTCAAATCCTAATCGATGTCCATGATTATAGTTGCAGAATGCTTTGGAAATATCGCATCTAAATATTCGTGAAAATAAATCATTAAACTTTTGTTTAAGAGTCAAAC
>CAINWC010000222.1 GCA_903854305.1 uncultured Pseudomonadota bacterium
CCCCTCACTTACGTGAGCGGCGACTGTCTAGCCAGCTTCAAGTATATTTTACCACGCCTCACCGTCATTCTGAGCAAAGCGAAGAATCTAGCATTTTAGAATGTACGAACATCTGGATTCTTCGCTACGCTCAGAATGACGGAATTTGAAAGATTTTTACAACAAACAACCAATAGCGAAACCCCTACGCTTTTGACCTACCCCCCCTGCTACCGCGCCTGCGCTGCTCAGCTTCTTGGGAGTTTTCGGCGAGCGGCTGTTTGAGCCCAATTGATTTTATTGGGTGAGTTTCCGATTGCCGCCCATGAAGCTGAGCAGCGCAGGAATCAAGCGGTAGGGGGTAGCCTTTTCTTTGGTTTCTTTCTTTTGCGGTATTATGTAGCAACCACACAAAGTTAATTAAATCAATAAGTTATACTGCATTTGTTAGCTAAAAATAAATCTCTAAACTTGTACTACTAACTCCGATTCAAACTTTAGGTTTTCCTGTGTGCCGTTAAAAACATACCCTCTCGGATTGCAAACGATTCGAGTACCGTTTACGGTGTAATCAAAACTGTCATGCGTATGACCATGAATCCACAGTTCACTACGCCCAAATAGCTCATCAAGATTGCTTGCGAAACAGGCACTCAAAATATCATTCTTATAACGATCGGCTACTGACAGCATTGATGGCAGATGGTGTGTCACTACGACAGTTTTGCCTTCATATGTTTGATGAAGCAGCTTGGTTTTAAGCCAATCAATACTTTGATTACACAAATTGGCCGCATCATTGGGTGTGAACTTAAATGGCCCATTATCAATTACTCTAAAATCATTGAGCCCATTCATCCCAGCATGCATGGCGACATCCATTTTCTCAGGACCAAATAACTTAAAATCTGTCCACAAAGTCGCACCTAGGAACCTTACATCTCCAATGACGACTTCATCATTGTCCAGAAAATGCACATCAGTATCATTTGCTGCGGATCTAAGTGATTGCAGAACAGCATTGCGCTCACTACGGTAAAACTCATGGTTACCAGCCACGTAGATAATTTCCGTATTCGGCCAAGTGGCGCGTGCCCAATGGATGCCGTTGTCTTTTTTCCAAATATCGCCAGCTAGAATGACGACATCAACGTTGGAAGCTGGAGGTGGTAAGTTTGCAAATTCAAGATGCAAATCACTTAATACTAATATTTTCATGGTGGAGTAAAGCGTTTTTTATTTTGGCAATTATGTCTAATTAAAATGTAATCACGGAATTCATCTGCACCCATCTTGCCACGTAAGGTATTGGCAATATTCCAAAGCTGTTGTTGTAACTGGCGGCGCTGTTCTTCTGACATGATTTTTATTCTAAGTTATATGTGGGCATATCATAATACAAAGCTACAACTTAGAATAAACTGAATGTTTTAAATATTACTTATCCTTTAATCACTTTTTTTATTATCAGCTTTTTAGTTAACAACTTATATTGCAAAGTACAAGTTCTTGATACTTTTTTGTTAATCATACACAATCAGTTAAATAATTATAAGAATGTGAGATTTTGTATGGCCAAACGACCAAAGGAAAAATCCCTAATTGATTTAGCCGTAAATGGGGATTGGATATTTTCAGCCGCAATTACAGCAGTACTTGGCCTCATCGTCTTTATCGTATTACCTTCAGTTACAAACCCCATCCTAAAGCCGATGGCGCTGGCTTTTAGATCTTTTGGATTATATCTTGTTGCGATATTTGGTCTAATTGCTGTTGCTAAGTTTCTTGTACCAAAAAAGTCTAAAAACCAAACAAATGTGCATGAAGCTCCTAGACCACCTACTCATTTAAATAACACAAATTTTGAAACTGCTTTTACAGGGGTATTTGGTCGCCCACCGTCAGAACAAGAACCGGTATTGCCACCAAC
>CAINWC010000223.1 GCA_903854305.1 uncultured Pseudomonadota bacterium
CAGCTAACATGCACTCTTCAATAAGCTTGTGCGCTTCGTTACGCGTACTCGGCACTATCATGTCGATTTTGCCGTTATCATTGAACATCATCACCGTTTCTGACGACTCAAACTCAATCGCACCACGCTTTTCACGCTGCGTTAACATCAACTGATAAACGCTATAAAGATGTTGCAAGTGCGGCATGAGCCACTCATACTCTTTCGCCAGCTCACCTTCAGGGTTCTGTAATATTTCATATACTTGCGTATACGTCATACGCGCTTTTGAACGCATCACTGAAGGATAAAACTTGTACTGTTTAACGATTCCCGCGCCATCAACCTGCATATCGCAAATCATGCAAAGCCGCTCTACATCAGCATTCAGCGAGCACAATCCGTTAGATAAGGCTTCTGGCAACATTGGAATCACACGTCGTGGAAAATAAACCGAGTTACCACGGTCAAATGCGCCTTTGTCTAAAGCATCACCTGGCTTAACATAGAAACTCACGTCGGCAATAGCCACCACTAATCGCCAACCTTTGCCCTGTGGTTCCGCATAAACCGCATCATCAAAATCGCGCGCGGTTTCACCATCAATGGTGATAAGTGGCATTTCACGGCAATCAATGCGGTTTTTGAAATCTGCCGCCTGCACTAATTTAGGATAAGACTCTGCAAGCTTAACGGCTTCAGCGCTGAATTCATGCGGCAGATTATGTTTACGCAGCGCAATTTCAATCTCCATGCCACTGTCTGCATAGTTACCTAAAATCTCGATGACTTTACCCATTGGTTGCGCATGTGCTGACGGCTGTTCAGTCAACTCGATCATGACCACTTGGCCTGATTTAGCATCCATATCCAAATGGTATGGAATCAAAATATCTTTGTTGATGCGCTTATCTTCAGCGGCGACGATGGTGACACCGCTAGTGCGAATCACGCGACCGACCAATTTTTGCGTACGGCGCTCTAGCACTTCAACCAGCTTACCCTCTGGACGGCCTCTTCTATCCAAGCCGCTCATGCGCACCATGGCGCGGTCGCCATGCATCACTTGCGACATCTCTTTAGGGCTTAAAAATAAATCCTCACCATTGAGCTTGGTTTTATCGTCTGGAATCAAAAAACCAAAGCCATCCGGATGGCCTTGTATAACCCCTGCGATTAAATCCAGCTTATCAGCGATACATAATGCGCCCTTTCTATTTTTAATAATCTGTCCCTCACGCTCCATGGCATTTAGGCGTTTATTAAAAATATCGCGCTCATCATCACTAATATCCAGCAATACGTATAACTGCTCCACGCTCAAGGGAATACCCTGATCAGTCATGGTTGTTAATATGAGCTCACGGCTTGGTAGCGGCGTTTCATAACGACTCGCTTCACGATCTGCATGTGGATCACTACTTCTTTTATTTTTGTTACTATTTTTTGTCATTGACAAAGCTTACCTTTAATATAAAATTCAACGCAATTGTTAAGTCTGTTACGAAAGCAGCAAACTTACCAAAGCCACAGTTGCCCAAATGGCGGAATTGGTAGACGCGCATGGTTCAGGTCCATGTGCCTTCGGGTGTGGAGGTTCGAGTCCTCTTTTGGGCACCAAATTCACTTCACATTCTACTCTATTCACCGAGACTATTAATGTCACAAAACATTCAATTTGATTTAACCACAGAATATGTCGAGCTTTGCAATTTGCTCAAATTAGTCGGCTTGGCTGATAGCGGTGGCCGAGGTAAAACCATGGTAGCCGAGGGCATGGTGAAGGTTGATGGTTTAATCGAAACGAGAAAAACGGCCAAAATTCGCAAAAATCAAACCGTATTGGTAGAAAATACGACCATTCAGGTTAAATAACGATGATCTTGTGAGCGCTGCTTAATAGCTTAATCAGCCAAGCGAATAGATGGCAGATAGATTTCGCCACCAGCCATAAGCATCCATACCGTAACCAAACACATAGCAATCTGGCACTTCCAATCCAACAAAGTCAGCTGCGATTGGCTTGGTATGGGCTAGTTTTTTTTCAACCAACACTGCGGATAAAACCGCTTTAGCGCCTAACGCCAAGCATTTTTCTTTGATGGCTAACAAGGTGATACCTTCATCTAAGATATCATCTAAGAGTAGCACTGTACGGTTTGCTAAATTTGATTTTGGCAGCGCTTGCCAAGTCAACGTTTTACCAATGGTCTGATTTTGGTAACGACTGGCGTGTACATAATCGACTTCTAGCGGGAAATTTAACTGCGTTAACAATTGCCCCGCAAACACAATACCACCCCCCATCACAGAAATCACAATCGGGCAGGTATCGCCAAGCGTACCCGTAATTTCCAGACTTAATCGTAGAATAGCGGCTTCTACGGCTGCTGACGAATGAATGAGTTGCGCATTTTCAAGTAACTGCTGTGGGCTTCGTTGGTTCAATGTGACTCGTCTTTCTTCTTGTAACATTCACGTCTCAATGATTAAACAATCTAGTGTAAGGTGATTGGAGCATCTAAAAGAATAAGCGTTTCCGCAGAAGTTTGATGTTGCGGAGTATATTCTTCCACCCAGAACTTCAACTCATTTTTGATATGACTTTCATTTGCGCTTTGCACGCCATTGATCCAGCCTAATAGCTTACTCACCCATAAATGATCGACCGGTCTAGCTGAAGCAATTCTCAGCTTTTCGTGTGGCGTTTGCATGGTGTGCTCATCATCGGCCAGCAATTCTTCATAGAGCTTTTCACCGGGTCGCAAACCTACATATTCTATTTTAATGTCGTCTACTTGCAAGCCTGAGAGCCTGATCATATCCGCAGCCAAGGCGGCTATCTTCACCGGTTCACCCATATCCAATACAAAGATCTCTCCGCCATTGCCCATCAAGCCAGCCTGCATCACCAACTGCGCGGCTTCAGGAATCGACATGAAGTAGCGGGTGATGTCCGGGTGAGTGATGGTCACAGGCCCGCCTTGTGCGATTTGCTCACGGAACTTGGGAATCACACTGCCGCTTCTGCCGAGTACATTGCCAAAACGTACGATGATAAACTTGGTGCTGGTCCCATTCTTAATCGGTAACGCCTGATGCTGCAAGCCTTGGCAGACCATTTCTGCCAGTCGTTTAGTCGCGCCCATGACATTGGTTGGATTCACCGCTTTGTCGGTAGAGATCAAGACGAATTTGGCGACACCGGCTTCCACACAAGCTTGCGCCAAGGTATGGGTGCCCAGCACATTGTTTGACAGCGCTTCCCAAACATTGCCATTTTCCATCAGCGGTACATGTTTATAAGCGGCGGCATGAAATACCACGGTTGGCTGATATTGCTGCAGTAGTGCTTTGACGCGCGAGCTATTCTTCACATCGCCGGTCATATACAACAGTTTGGTTGGCACTTTCAATCCGCTGAGTTCTTGCTCTAGTTGGTAAAGTGCATATTCCGAAATGTCCAAACACACCAAAGCACTAGGTTTGAATTTAACAATTTGCCGGCAAAGCTCAGAGCCTATAGAGCCGCCTGCGCCGCTCACCAATACCGCATGGCCTGCTATTAGGTCATGCAAGCCGAGATTGTCTAGCTGAACGGTATCACGCCCGAGCAGATCCTCGACATCGACCCGACGAATCTGCGAAATACTCACCTTACCACTCATCAAGTCATCAATGGCCGGTACCGTCAGCACTTCTAAGCCTAATTGATTTGCCAGCTCCATCGCCTGCCGACGTTTTTGATGGTGTGCTGAGGGCATAGCAATGATCACATGCTGGGCGTCATAGCGTTGATGTACATCAGCTAGATTGTGCAATGTGCCGATGACCTTGACGCCGAGTACTTCACGTCCCAGCATCGATTTGTCGTCATCGAGCAAGCCGACGACCTGCCATTGCGTGCTGCGTGCCAAGTCTTTAACCAATGCGATGGCGGCTTCACCAGCGCCTAAGATAATGACAGGCGCACCTTGCTTTAACGTACTGCCATAGAGCTGATGCTCTCTCCAGGCTCGATATGTGAAGCGACTGCCGCCCATCATCAGCATGAGCAACAGTGGGTCTAATATTAAGACAGAACGCGGGATGCTTACGTTAGTGCTGAGCATCAATAACAGTGCGGCGACCAACACAGCGGCAGAGCCAACGGCAAAGATGATACGCTTCAAGTCCAGTACGCTAGCAAAGCGCCACATACCGCGATACAGGCCATAGCTAATAAAGACCGTACCCTGCAAGGGCACGACCCAAACTATAGATTGCACCATGTGCTGCACGTGTTCTGCCGGGATTGCAAAGTTAAAGCGCAGTAGATAGGCCGCAAACCAGGCTAAGCTGGCGACGGTGACATCATGCAATAAAGCCAGAAAAGTTAGGGGGTTAATCAGCGCTTTTTTCATTCAATTGGTCATTTGGTTTAATGGTGAAGTTTAGCTGCTACACGTAGAGGTATATTGTATCAATATAACACGCTTAGAAAACGTAAATTATAATGAGCCGGTGGGAAATAACACGCAATCACTCATCTAGATTTAGTGCTGAATACCATCCCTACGCAATACTTTCAAGAAAGTAAGAAAAATGATTTTAATATCCAGACAAAAAGATTGCTCGTGCAGGTAGGCCGCATCCAGCTTGACCTTCTCCGGAATCGGCAGCTCATCCCTACCGTTTATTTGCGCCCAACCAGTTAGGCCTGGCACTAACTGATCCACGCCATATTCAGTGCGTAATGCCACTAAATCATCTTGATTGAATAAGGCGGGGCGTGGACCAACAAAGCTCATATCGCCTTGAATAATGCTCCAGAGTTGCGGCAATTCATCCAGACTGGATTGACGTAAAAAGGAACCGACTGGTGTTAAAAACTGCGCTGGATTTGCCAACAGGTGCGTAGCCACCGCCGGCGTATCAACGCGCATAGTGCGAAACTTAGGCATGTTGAACAACTGATTAAAACGCCCCACCCGGTCTGACCAATACAAGATCGGACCAACGGAAGTAAGTCGCACCAGCAGCGCCACCACAATAATAGGCAGCAATAACAATGACAAGGCGACCAGCGCTAAACACACATCAAATAACCGTTTCATGACTTACTCTTCCCCTTGCATCAAACCAAGCGCCGTCGCTTTCAAGCCATCCGCCACCGACACTGGCGGCGTCCAACCAAGCACGGTTCGCGCCTTGCTAATATCCACCTGCAAATTGCCGCACAGCCTTTGCGCGACAGCACGCTTACCTAATAGCGCCGCAGCAAACGCAATCAAGCGTTGCGGAACAGGCAACAGCCTGGACTTCACGCCTAACGCCAATGCGCAAGCGCGCAACAATTCGGTAGTAGAAAGATCATGCCCATCCGACACCAAAAACACCTGATTGGCCGCTGCTGGGTGGTCAAGACTGCGCAAGATCAAACTCACGAGATTGTCTACGTAGACAAAACTGCGCTGATTGTGTATGGCGCCAAGCGGCATAGGAATGCCTCGCTGGACCGCCTGCAGCATACTAGCAAAATTAGCCTTTACCCCAGCACCATAGACGAGCGGCGGACGGATAATGACCATCTCCATCGCCGCTTGCTGTGCCAACAGCAACAGACCTTGCTCCGCCTCAAACTTGGACTGACCATAAGCATCTTGAGTGTTAGCCACATTCTCTTCGGTAAACGGCCGGCCAATCTCGGTATGCTCACCATTGACTTTGACTGAGCTAATGAAAACAAACCGCTTAACCCCATGCTGAGCCGCCTGACGTGCTAGGTTTAATGTTCCTGCGACATTGACCTGACGAAACTCAGCCAGTGGATCAGCGGCAGTATCACGCATCACATGCACGCGTGCCGCGAGATGTACGACCACATCGACATCGTGCAGTGCGGCCGACCAATCGCTATCAGCATCGATGGCCACAATAGCCACTGTCTGCAGCAAGCCATCGTTACTGTTATCTACTGCACGTACCGCCGCCACCACCGCATGTTGCTGTTGGCACAGCGCCAGACAGAGATTGCGGCCGACAAAACCGTTTGCACCGGTGACCAGGATCTTCATGCTACCCAGCCTTGGCGCTGTATCAACGCCTGCGCGGGATTAACTAATGGCAGGCCTATGCCTAATCGTGTAATTGTCTTCAGTATTGCGCTACTCATGGCTATTGGATTGGAGCACCAAAATGATCGATTAAAATTTAGTTGCCCACAACAATATGATGCAGGCCGCGCCATTATAAACGAATCAGCGCCTTCCATTACGGCTGACATGCTCATTGCCAGTATTCAATGGCATGGTAACGGGCATTAGCATCCCTCTTCAATCCAAATGAGAATGAGTCCGTTCTGTGAAAACAACCCTACCCTCAACTATTCAGGCGTGACGTCAATAATACCTATCTTCTGCCGCCATGACTGCTGCCGCCGCAGTTCTCCTAATGTGCGGTAAAAAGCACGACTAAGATCGTCGTGTGCACGCACGATTCCTTGGTCTTGCATCAGGTCAAGCAATCGCTTTTCTTTGACACTTGCAATTGCTGCTTTAATTTGATCAAGGTGCTCAGCTACCCACTGTATCTGATTAAGCCATTGCCTTACTTCTGGCAAGGCCCACCCTTTTGCAAGCTGATCGTGATAAGCTTGGTTATCAAGTTTATGACCTAAATACTCCCTGGAAACCCAATCGGACTCATCGAGTAGGTGTTCTTTTCTAAAGCGCTCGAAGAACTCTGGATTCTTAGAGGCTAACAACATGAACTTCTCATTAAGCTCTATATTTTCGTTACCAGGTCTTAAAAATTCAAGAAGCTCCATATAAGTGGCTATGAATTCTTCTGTGACTATACTGATATCACGAATCAACCAATCATGGCACTCCTCAACGGGTACCATAAGGTAAATATCTAAGGCTTTTACTGGTATTTTAAGTGCTCGCACAAAGGCTGCCTGTTCCAACCGTTCGAGGCGTAGCTTTTTCCAACTCAGAATAGCAAGTTCACGTACCATAGAGCTTTCAGCAACATCGGTGGGCTTAAAGCTAGTCAAGAATTCCTCATGCAATCCCCGAAAATCTTCTTCGGACTCGCCGGGAATAACTGCCATAGAGGAATAAGCACCAGTCTTCAGCGAGTTACGGGAGGATGCAGTCTTGCCCGCTTCAGTTTTGGGTCCACCTGAGCGCGTTGATTTAGGAATGCCGACCATCACTTACTTCAATCGAACGCCAGGTCTGTCATCTGGAGTACCTACGAACTCTATGCCAGCATTCTGAAATGCGCGGGTTAATGAATCAATAGTTTTAACATTAGCCGAAGGCAAACCACTCCCAGCTTCAATACGCTTTATTGTAGCAACCCCAATATCCGACAATTTAGCTAGCTCCGATACGGTAATTCTCAATAAAGCACGACCTGCTCTTATTTGATCACTTGTAATCAATCTATTTAGACTCTATAATGATACTTTTAGTATCGTATTAAGGTGAATTTTGTGAACAATCATACATCAAATGAGTTACTTAGA
>CAINWC010000224.1 GCA_903854305.1 uncultured Pseudomonadota bacterium
CTGCCTTAATGACTTCATATTGTTGATTCAACATTTATAAAGGTATTCGGAATGAATTATCGCCATTCAATCATCGGTATTTTATTGATGTTGTTAGCAGGTTCAGCATATTCTGAAGGGGCTGCCTCACCAGAAGGTTTATGGAAAGCTTATGACGATGATGGCCAAATTACTGGGTTCGTGAGAATAGTCAAAGAAAATGGCATTTATACTGGCGTGATTGAAAAAGGTTTGCCCGAAGACAGAGAAGAAAAATACTGTACTGCTTGTAAAGACGAAAGAAAAAATCAAAAGCTCATTGGTATGACGATTATTAAAAATGTGAAAGCGAGTGGTGAAGCCTACGCTGGGGATGAAATTTTAGATCCATTTTCTGGCAATACCTATAAGGTTAAATTAAAACTCAAAGATGCAGGTAAAAAACTGGAAGTACGTGGCTTTATAGGATTTAGCCTTTTTGGCAGAACGCAAATTTGGGAAAGAGTAGATCATGGATAATCGTTATTTAAGCTGGTAGATTAAGCATGCCACCAAAACCAAAAACAGAGCTTGAGCGCCAGCAATTACGCACATTGATTATTGATGCTGCCCGTGACTTATTTGTGACACGGGGCATTGATGCTGTTTCTATGCGCGAAATTGCTAAAAAAATTAATTATTCGGCCACTACTTTGTACAATCACTTTGCCGATAAAGAAGCGATATTACAAGCGGTGTGTGATGAAGATTTTTTAAAGCTCGCCAATGGCATGCGCGAAGTGATGCAATTACCAGATTTAATCGCTCGTATTAAGGCGCTTAGTCATGGATACGCCATGTTTGCACTACAAAATCCTAATCACTATCGCTTGATGTTTATGACACCGCGTGCGCCTTGCAATTTGGAAATCACCAATATTCAACAAGGCAACACCGAGCAAGATGCTTATGCGCAATTAAAGTTTGTGGTGAAAGAGGCTTTTGATGCGGCGTTGTTCAAGCCGGAAATTACAAATTTTGAGTTGGTCGCCCAAACTTTATGGGCAAGTACGCATGGTGTGTGTTCGCTGGAAATTGCCTTGGGCAACGAGAGTTGGATCAAATGGGACGAAATAGAGGCACGCCTAAATATGATGCAAACCATTATTCTTGCTGGCTTGCTAAAGCATCCCGAACTCTCAGCGCGAGAGTTAATTAAATAACTGATTTTAAGATAGATGGATTTTAAAATATGAAGATTAAATGCTTAGGGTTGGTAATCTTTGCCTTGCTGACGGCTTGCGATAAATCGCCACCACCATTGGCCCCGCCCCGCCCCGCTTTGGTGATGGAGGTTGGCGCAACTGCCACTAGCAATGCGATGGTGTTGGTCGGGGAAGTGCGGCCTAGGTATGAGTCTAACCAGGGTTTTAGAATTGATGGAAAAATCATTGCGCGTAACGTAGAGATAGGTGCACATGTCAAAAAAGGTCAAGTGATTGCTAGGTTAGATGCCGCTGACGCACGTTTGAGTGCAGTAGCAGCCTCGGCTAATGTGCGAGCGGCTGAAGCAACTTATGCGCTAGCGGTGATTGAAGTAGAACGTCAACGTCAATTATTTGCCAAACACTTTATTTCAGCTTCCGCGTTAGACATTCGTGAAGCTGGGCTTAAAACCTCGGGCGCACAGTTGGCACAAGTTAAAGCGCAGGAAAATGTGACAGGCAACCAGACACAATATGCCAATTTAACGGCAGACCGTGAGGGCGTGGTGACCATGATACGTGCCGAACCCGGCCAAGTGGTAAAAGCGGGTGAAACTGTGGCAAGAATCGCCGATACCAAAGAAGCCGAGGTGTTGGTTGCCGTACCGGAATCACGCATGGCTGAGGTGAAGTTAAATGCTGCGGTGACGGTGAGAATGTGGGCCGATAGACAAAAAGCATATGCTGGCATCGTACGTGAAGTTGCACCAGCGGCTGACTCTGCTACACGAACCTTTAATGTGCGGGTAAGTATTCAAGATGCTGATGATGCGGTACGCATGGGTATGACTGCCGGAGTGAAGTTTAATCAGTCACCTGCTCATCAACATGAGCAGGCCGGCGTGAAACTACTCATACCCAGCAGCGCACTGACCGCGCTTAATGGTAAAAAAATGGTGTGGGTGATAGATGCCAATAATAAGGCGCAGCCACGTGAAGTGGTTGCAGGCCAGTTTAGAGAAGACGGTGTATTGATTGCCAGCGGCTTGCACGCGGGTGAAAAAATCGCCATTGCCGGCGTACATACGCTCATTAAAGATCAGCCAGTTAAACCCATAGTTGAAGCAAAACCCATATTTGAAGCTAAGCCATGAGTGAGCTCAATGATAAACGCATGTCTCCTCCAAGCAACGTTGAGCAAATGCCAGCAGCAAACTCACGATTTAACTTGTCTGACTGGGCGTTAAAGCATCAAGTATTAGTGCTGTATTTGATGTTGGTACTCACTATCGCTGGATTGGTGTCCTATACTAAACTTGGTCAATCGGAGGACCCGCCTTTTACCTTTAAGGTGATGTTGGTACGCACCTCTTGGCCAGGTGCCAGTGCGCAAGAAGTGGAACAGCAAGTCACCGATAAGCTGGAAAAGAAAATCCAAGAAGTGCCGCATTTAGATTATTCCAGCGGCTATTCGCGGCCTGGTGAATCGATGATTTTTATTGTCGCCAAAGACGATACTTTTTCAAAAGATGTTCCTGAAGTCTGGTATCAGGTACGTAAAAAAATCGGGGATATTCGCAATACCTTGCCACAAGGCGTTGAAAGTCTGACTTTTAATGATGAGTTCAGTGATGTGTACGGCACCATGTATGCCTTAACGGGTGATGGTTTTGATTTCGCGGCGCTAAAAAAACAGGCGGAGTTGATTAGAACCGAGTTGTTAAAAGTGAAAGATGTGGCCAAGGTCGAGTTTTTTGGCGAGCAAAAGCAGCGCATTTTTATTGAACTGTCCAATGCCAAACTTGTGACATTAGGTCTTAATACCAGCACTTTGATCAATATTCTGCAGGCGCAAAATGCAGTGGTACGTAGCGGTACTTTTGATTCAGCCGCAGAGCGTATACGTGTCGCGGTATCTGGCCGTTATTTAAACTTAGACGATTTGCGCAATTTGCGTTTGCGAGCAAATAATCAGGATTATCGGCTGGGTGATGTCGCACGTGTTTATCGTGGCTATGAAGATCCGCCACATGATCGTGTGCGCTTTCAAGGAAAAGATGCGTTGCTACTTGGCATCAGCATGAAAGAAGGCGGTGATGTGATTGCCTTAGGGCATGCGTTGGATAACACCGCTGCACACATTAAACAGCAATTGACGGTTGGTTTAACGCTGGCCACCGTTACTTCTCAACCAAAAATCGTGGCGAATTCAGTCAATGATTTTGTCGATTCACTGGTCGAGGCGCTAGTGATTGTTCTAGGCGTAAGCCTGATTTCATTAGGTTTACGAAGCGGTATTGTTGTGGCAATTACCATTCCCGTGGTGTTAGCCAGTACGTTTTTGGTGATGCATCTGCTGAACATCGGCTTGCACAAAATATCGCTAGGCGCGCTGATATTAGCATTGGGCCTACTAGTAGATGATGCGATTATTGCCGTAGAAATGATGTCATCGAAAATGGAGCAAGGCTGGGATAGAGTTAAAGCCGCATCATTTGCCTATAATTCAACGGCAATGCCGATGCTCACCGGCACATTAGTCACCGTGGCTGGCTTTCTGCCAATTGCCACTGCGGCATCCTCTACGGGTGAATATACCCGGTCTAAGA
>CAINWC010000225.1 GCA_903854305.1 uncultured Pseudomonadota bacterium
CCAAAATGAACTTACAACACACAGTGTTTGAATAGTGTACTGGATGACCAAGCTTTACTTCTATCTACTTTATACGCTTGCTTAATTAATTACTTGCAATTTCTTGTTCGATGAACCAATTGCCGCCATCTTTTTTCATCACCAGTGTTTTCGTGGTACCAATTGGCTTGCCATCAGCGCGATAAGATTGTTTGAAGCGCACTTTTGCATTGTTGCTATCGACTGAAGTAATTTTGAGGTTAGATACATCTACATTGATTTTAGAAGGCTTTGAAATGCGTTCGCGACGCTGTGCTTCCCATGATTTACGGTTTTCACCTTTAGCAGGTTCAAAGTTTGAACCGTAACTTGCAAAATATTTATCAAGATTTTTTGATGACCAAGCTTGCGCCCAGTCATTCACGGCAGCAGTTAAAGCTTCATCATTGTTTTTAGGTGTTTCTGTTACTGTTTTCTCTGGTGCTTTTGCCGTTTCTGCTTTTACTGTATCAGGCTTCTTAATGTCGGATGAACGAACTGGAGTGGCAGCCTTGGCTGACTCTGCCTTAGCTGGTTCTTTTGAAGCTAAAGTTGTTTTGTTACCGGTACCAAATAAGTCTTTAATTAAAGAGAGCTTGGTTTGAGCGCGCGAGTTGCTTGTGTCAAGCTGAAGTGCCTTGTCGTAAGCCTCGGAAGCCATGCGTGCATAAATGTCACCTAAATTTTCATGCGCAGTTGCGTAACTCGGATGTGTTTTTATTGCGGTTTCAAGGGCTTTTCTGGCTTTATCAAACTGGCCTTGGTCAGCGTAAAGTACCGCTAAGTTATTGTAGGGCTCAGGTAAGTTAGGAAATTTTTCAGTCACATCAGTAAATGTTCTAATCGCTTCATCACGGCGACCTTGTTCAGCAAGCAAAACACCCTTCATGAACAATGCTTGAGCGTTTTTTGGGTTGGCTGTAATGAAAGTATTCACTCTATCAATAGCCGCCGCTGTTTGACCTTGGTCTGCCATTTGTGAAATGTCTTTTAGTTCATCGGCTTGAACTGGTGATACAAACAAACTTGCCGCCAAAATGGCGGTTGGCAAAGCCATATAAAACTTAACAATAGTACTTGTGGACGAGGCTATAAAATTATTCATTATGATATACTTTTTAAGTAAATTTGCTAAAACGCAATTCTATCAATAGCCTAGCTAACATCCAATAGCTCATTTAGCTTTAATCCACTTTATTTCGCAATAACTTCCCAACTACAAGTCTATTTAGGTAACATTTAGCCTTTGCCACTTATTACACATCAGATACTTATCAGATTATGTTGAAAATTTACAATACCTTAGCTCGAGAAAAACAAGTATTCACGCCAATTGTGCCCGGCAAAGTAGGAATGTATGTCTGCGGTATGACCGTCTATGATTTTTGTCACTTAGGCCATGCTCGTGTGATGGTGGTATTCGATATGGTGAGTCGCTGGCTACGGGCTTCAGATTACGAAGTGACCTATGTGCGTAACATCACTGATATTGATGACAAAATCATCAAACGTGCCAATGAAAATGGTGAAACAATCGCACAGTTAACCCTGCGCTTTATTGATGCAATGAATGAAGACGCAGCTAAATTAGGCGTGATACGCCCGACTATCGAGCCAAAAGCGACTGAGTTTGTCGATGGCATGATTAAGATGATCGCGGCTTTAATTGAAAAAGGGTTTGCTTATATTGCTGATAATGGCGATGTATTTTATTCAGTGAACAATTTTGAAGGCTACGGCAAGTTATCAGGAAAATCGCTGGAAGATTTACGTGCTGGCGAACGTGTGGAAGTCGATGCGCACAAAAAAGATCCGATGGACTTTGTCTTGTGGAAATCTGTAAAACCGAATGAGCCTAGCTGGGATTCGCCGTTTGGCGGCCCAAACGGCGGTAAGGGCCGCCCAGGTTGGCATATTGAATGTTCCGCCATGAGCTCACAGCTGCTAGGTGAGCATTTTGACATTCATGGTGGAGGGCAGGATCTGCAATTTCCACACCATGAGAATGAAATTGCACAGAGCGAAGCTGCGCACAGTGGAGCCGCGACACATAGCCATGATGGCAAACCATGCCAGATGGTGAATTACTGGATGCATAACGGCTTTGTGCGAGTGGATGATGAAAAGATGTCTAAATCTTTAGGCAACTTTTTTACGATTCGTACCGTGTTAGAACAATATGATGCCGAAGTGGTGCGATTCTTTATTTTGCGCGCACATTATCGTAGCCCACTTAATTATTCAGACCAGCATTTAGATGATGCTAAAGTTGCACTCAACCGCTTATATACGGCTTTGCGTGGACTTAAGGCTGAAGCGGTAGCTATTGATTGGCAACAAAGTCAAGCAGCAAGCTTCAAAGCGGCGATGGATGATGATTTTAATACGCCAGAAGCGCTTGCTGTGTTATTTGATTTAGCCAATGAAGTGAATAAAACAAAATCTCTGGCAACCGCAGCTTTGCTCAAAGGCCTAGCTGACTTGGTCGGTTTATTGCAACGTGACCCGGATGAATATCTTCAGGGGCAAGTGAATGCGAACGCCAGTTCAGATGAAGCGCTCAATGTAGACCGATTAATCATGCAACGTAACGAGGCGAAGCAAACTAAAAACTTTGCTGAAGCTGATCGTATTCGTAAACTGCTGGCTGATGCTGGTATTGTGTTAGAAGATTCGCCGCAAGGCACTACGTGGCGTCGTGCGTAATTGCTACAACGAAAAAACAAAACTAAACTGAACTGAACAAGGATTAAAGCATGCCCGTTAATTTAACTGCCCCACAAGCCTCGTCCCTATTGCCTGTCAGAGGCGTTAAATTGGGTTTTTCCGAAGCACATATACGCAAACCTAATCGTAAAGATGTGCTAGTCATCACGCTGGCAGAAGGCAGCCATGTTGCAGGTGTATTTACGCTTAATCAATTTTGCGCCGCACCTGTGTTGCTGTGTAAAACGCATTTGGCCAGCGATAAGCCTGTCAGCGCATTGCTGGTGAATACCGGTTGCGCTAATGCCGGCACAGGTGAAGATGGTCTTCATCGTGCAACCTTAACCTGTGAGGCTTTGGCTAAGCTGCTTAATATTCAAGCAAACCAAGTGTTGCCATTCTCTACGGGTGTGATTTTAGAGCCGTTGCCAGAAGATAAAGTGATTGCAGGTTTGCCCGTCGCAATCGCTAACCTAAAAGAAGATAACTGGTTGAATGCGGCTGAAGCCATTATGACAACCGATATTGTTGCCAAAGGGACTTCGCGCCAAATTCAATTAAGCGGTAAAACGGTCACCATTACTGGTATCAGCAAAGGCTCTGGTATGATTCACCCGAACATGGCGACCATGTTGGGGTATATCGCAACCGATGCAAAAATCACTAAGCCTGCGCTTGAAAGCATTATTCATTATGCTGTGAATAAATCGTTTAATTGTATTACCGTCGATGGTGATACTTCGACCAATGATAGCTTGATATTGATGGCGACCAATCAGGCAGACAATGCTGAAATCTCAGAAATCAGCACAGATTTTATCCTCTTGCGAGATGCCTTGACTGATGTGGCGATTGAGCTGGCGCAAGCGATTGTGCGCGATGGTGAGGGCGCAACAAAATTCATGACAGTCAGAATCGAAGGCGGTCGCGATGAAGCGGAATGTCGAAAAGTTGCTTATGCGATTGCACACTCGCCATTAATTAAAACCGCATTTTTTGCATCCGACCCTAATTTAGGCCGTATTTTAGCGGCTATTGGCTACGCGGGTGTTGAGCAACTAGATGTGAATGCGCTTAGGCTTTATTTGGGCGATGTATTAGTCGCTGAAAATGGCGGCAGAGCTGCTGCATATTTAGAAGAACAAGGCTCTGCAGTGATGAAAGAGCCTGAAATTTTAGTGCGAGTGGATTTGGCTAGAGGTAGCGCAAGTTGTACGGTGTGGACTTGTGATTTTTCTTATGATTACGTCAAAATCAATGCCGATTATAGATCTTGACCCTGTAATACACTTGCCAGCAAGCAACATTACTCACGCGGCAGTAGGCGTTATTCAGCGCGATGATGGGTTTGTATTGTTGGGAGAGCGACCTGTAGGCAAGCCGTGGTCAGGCTATTGGGAGTTTCCAGGCGGTAAGATCGAGGCAGGTGAAACGCCGGAACATGCACTAAAGCGTGAGTTGCAAGAAGAGCTTGGCATTACCGTAATATCACTTTATCCGTGGCTTACGCGGTCATTTAATTATGAAGCCAAGTATGATGCGGCAGGCCAATTAGAGGCGCCAGCTAAAATGGTCAAACTCCATTTTTTTGTGGTGACAGAATGGAATGGCGAGCCATCAGGCTTAGAAAATCAAGCTATTAGCTGGCAACATCCTGAAAATGTGAATGTCAGTCCAATGTTACCTGCGAATATGCCAATACTTACCGCGCTTAGCTTGGGTCAATTGTATGCGGTTACCAATTTGAGTGAATTGGGTGATGCCTTGTTTTTTGAAAGATTAAAAATTGCTTTGAACCATGGATTGAAAATGATTCAAATACGTGAAAAGCAGTTATCAGCCCCAGAATTAACTTTTTTTGCTGAGCGTGTGATTGAAATTGCACATCCATATGGCGCTAAAGTATTTGTTAATTCAACTTCTTTTAATTCGACCTCGAGCCACGCTGGTTTAAATTTAACGTCGGCAGGCGTACATTTTACCGCACGAGATTTAATGCAACTAAGCGCAAAGCCACAAGGTTTGTTGTGTGGCGCTTCTTGCCACAATAGTCAAGAATTAGCGCAGGCTGCCACGCTAGGTTTGGATTACGTGATGTTATCGCCTGTGCAAGCTACGCTCAGCCATGCTGAGAGTGATCCGCTTGGTTGGAGTGCATTTAGTCAATTAGTAATGGATTATTCGTTGCCTGTGTATGCGCTTGGTGGCATGCAGATTTCTGATTTACATACTGCTAGATTACATGGCGCGCATGGTGTTGCCATGCAGCGCAGTATTTGGGCTTGACTATTTACTAGCCGTTAATGGTTGTGCATATCTGTAGTAGCGGATGATTGTACTATCACTTTAATCTTTTGTTTAAATTCGACCTTGTTTTTGTTCCTAAAAGTAATAATAAAATTCACTTGTGCGCCTACCGGTAGCGGTTTTTTTAAGTCGAATAACATCAAATGAAAACCACCTGGTGCA
>CAINWC010000226.1 GCA_903854305.1 uncultured Pseudomonadota bacterium
CAGATAAAAATGAAGCATGCAAATTTGCGGTCTCGCTCATCGAGTCTGGGGCATACGACGTTTCTTCCACCTCTCCGATATATAGCGAACTTGAAGGTTTGGTTTCGTGGGCTCAGCATTGAATGATAGACCTAACCCATCGATCAGGCGGGACTGGCCAAACGTAGCTGCTTTCACGGTGGGTGGGTTCTTCAACCTTTCGGGCTTCGGTCAACCGACCGTGTACCTCAAACGTTGAGCATCGCAACCTCCGCTTCATTCAGGAATCTCGCATATGACCAGCATTAAGTTTCGTTGCACGCTCCATGTCTTCACAGTGCTAGTGGTTTTATTCACCCCCTTGGCGTATGCACAGGGATGGAAAGAGTCCACCATTACGGTTAACGGTATTGATCGCTGGTATCGTGTATATGTTCCTGATGCGTTGCCGCCAAACGCGTCTTTGCTGTTATCGCTGCATGGTGGCACTGGAAATATGCATACCATCGATGAGGGCCAGACTCATGGATGGGTACGACTCGCTGATCAGAATAAATTTATCCTTGTAGTACCGAACGGTACCAATGGTGATACTGGAAACACTCACGGAAAACGGCAGACTTGGAACGATTTACGCAGCAATCCTGCCGAAAGCCAGTCCAAGTCAGACGATGTAGGTTTTGTGCGCGCCTTGCTTGACCGCATGGAAGCCGAATACGCGACAGACCATAATCGTGTCTTTGTCACTGGTGTTTCGAACGGCGGCATGATGACATACCGACTTCTGATTGAGATGTCTGACCGTTTCGCGGGAGCTGCTGCCTTCGTGGCAAATATCCCCGCTGAAGAAAAATCTCTGCACCCTCCCGAGCGCGCTGTCCCGCTAATGATATGGAGTGGCAGGAACGATGGCCTGATGAAATATGACGGTGGCGAGATTGTGGGCGGGCGCGGCAGGGTAAGTTCAGTGCCTGAAACCGTGGCATGGTGGGTTCAAGCTAATCGCGCAGATACCAGTCAGGTCCAAACCGAGACGCTGCCGGATACCGATCCTAAGGATGGCTGTCGCATCAAGAAAACACTCTATCCCGCAATTACGGACGGTGCCCCAGTGTTGTTTTACCTCGCCGAAGGGGGTGGCCATGCCATGCCCACCCAAACTGAAACGGCTTCCGAAGGAGGCCCCATATTCAAGATGCTGATTGGGAAAACATGTAGGGATGTAGATGGGGCAGACATTGCATGGAAGTTCATGAACAGCAATGCGCGAAGATAGTTGGTGGCATCCATCAACCCAATAAATCAATCAGCACGGACGCGCTAAAGCGTACCGTAATTTTAGACGTTAGGCGTAATCAAAATAGTTGATGAAAATCACTTGCAGTCTGCCGACCTAATACGTGAAAAAGTGGCACACGATCCATCTTTTCGGAATGCTTACCTATAAACCCTGAAGAGTCACCCTTGGTAAATCAAAAACCTAGAAAAACAGAACATGAATATAACTGGAATTTTTACTTACACTGCGGCCTATCCTTGCTTCTATTTTTTATCATAAATTAGGCTCACGAGCATGGCACGTATATATAGCTTTGAACCGATTGAGGATAAGAACGCAGAAATACTCATCCTAGGCAGCATGCCAGGAATTGCATCGCTCGAAGCCAATCAATATTACGCACATACTCAGAATACTTTTTGGCGCATTATCGCTGAACTTCTTCAGTTTGCCCCCACATCTCCTTATGACGTGAGAACTCAGGCACTTAAATCAGCACGAATTGCAGTTTGGGATGTGCTGCAGTCATGCACGCGAGAAGGTAGCCTAGATGCGATGATTGAGCGTGACACGCAGATTGCCAATGACTTTCAATCGTTTTTTAGTGCGCACAAAAGCATCACGCATGTATTTTTCAATGGTGCCAAAGCAGAGAGTTTTTTCAAACGGCACGTGTTACCAAGTATCTTACCAAGCATCGACTGCGGCTCAATCAGTTATCTGCGATTACCGTCCACAAGCCCTGCAAACGCGGCGATGTCGTTTGAGAAAAAGCGCAGTGCATGGCGGGTCATACTTAAGGCAGACTTATAACAACGTTGTCGTTGTCGCCTATTATTATTTCATTTACGCCTTTAACGATTAAAATTTAGGTAAAATCTAGTATTCATCCAATCGGTTTTTAGCCCCCATGTTCGTTCACCCAGAGTTTGACCCCATCGCAATTCATATCGGCACCTTTGGTATTCATTGGTATGGCTTGATGTATTTAGTTGGTTTTTTGGCATTTTTAGGGTTAGGAAAATGGCAGATTAATCATCGCACCTGGCATGGCTGGACGATACCGATGCTTGATGACGCCTTGTTTTTTGGCGCACTAGGGGTGATTTTAGGCGGCCGAATAGGCTATGTACTGTTTTACCAATTGAGTTATTTTGCACATCATCCAGCTGAAATTTTAGCTGTTTGGCAAGGTGGTATGAGCTTTCATGGTGGCTTTTTAGGCGTATTAGTCGCCATGTGGATTTTTGCACGTAAATACAATCTTAAATGGCTGAACATTATGGACTTTGTTGCGCCTCTTGTGCCAATTGGCTTGGGTGCAGGGCGCATGGGCAACTTTATTAATGGTGAGCTTTGGGGACGAGTGACTAATGCGGAGTACGGCATGGTGTTTCCGAAGGTAGATAACTTATTGCGCCACCCTTCACAGCTTTACGAGTTCGGCTTAGAAGGCATCGTGTTATTTTCAATGCTATGGATTTATGCTGCCAAACCGCGTGCAACAGGTGCAATTTCTGCCTTGTTTTTAATCGGTTACGGCAGCTTTAGATTTTTAGCTGAATACACCCGTGAACCTGATAGTTATTTAGGATTATTGTCTATGGGCTTTAGCATGGGTCAGTGGTTAAGCTTGCCAATGGTCTTGTTAGGGTTTTGGATGTTTTGGGCGGCTGGTAACAACAAATTTAGCGCACGATAAATAAATCAACGCTTCGTCATACCAACCTTGCACGTACGAATAATGAGCTAAAGCGCATCTATTCTACGGGCAAGCGAAATACTCTGGTTTCAGCTGGTATATTCTGCGGAGATGCAAAGCACGGAAATGATGCGCTGATATTTAGCAACAACGCTTAATACCTTTCCATTTCTTATCTTGCCACAGCTTAAAAAACTCTTTGCGCGACAATACTGGCGGCGCATCTACAGTAGATTCGTGAAACTCCGCATGATGTTTTAAATAAACATCATAAGCATCATCGCCAGTGAGCTGGCGCAGAATATGCCACAAATGTATTATTTTTTTTAACATTAATCTCTCACCCAATCCTCTACCAACCTACTTGGCTCATGCGCGACTTCAGTCAGCGGCAATAGTGGTTTACCCGCTAAATATCGAACGATCACTCTTGATGTATCTACAATCACGATCCATAACACTACGACAAAAAACATGGTCAAATAAGCATCTAACTGCTGATTAAATATCAAATGCGGCGCAACCGCTGCTTTTTCTGGAGGTAACACGCCTGCGGCCAGTTTTGTTGCCAAATCATTGGCGGCGGCAAAAAATCCTACCCGAATATCCTCGCTAAAAATCTTTTGCCATGCGGCCGTTGAGGTAACGATGACTAGCCAAACCAATGGCAAGCCAGTAATCCAAGCATATTTAAGTTTGCCCGATTTGACTAAAATGCCGGTTGCAACACATAAGGCAATGGCTGCTAGCATTTGGTTCGCAATGCCAAACAGCGGCCATAAAATATTAACGCCGCCGTTAGGGTCTATTACGCCGATATATAAGAAGTATCCCCAACCAGCTACCACTAGCCCGCTGGTAAAAATCACTGAGGGCATCCAAGAAGTTTGCCCAATTTTTGGCCAGATATTACCGAGCATGTCTTGCAACATAAAGCGGCCAACGCGCGTGCCGGCATCTAAGGTCGTCAAAATAAAAATCGCCTCAAACATAATGGCAAAATGGTACCAAAGCGCAAGCATACTCTTACCAAACGCATTGCCAAAAATACTTGCCATACCAACCGCCAAACTTGGTGCGCCGCCAGTACGGGCAAATAATGTGCTTTCGCCCATGTCTTTGGCGAGTTGGTTCATTTGCTCTACTGTCACAGCAAAGCCCCAGCTATTGATTTTTGCAATCGCATCAACCGCCTCTTTACCAACTACGCCCGCAGGGCTGTTGACGGCAAAGAATACGCCCGGCTCCAACACTGTGGCGGCAATCATCGCCATAATGGCGACAAAACTTTCTAGCAACATCGCACCATAACCTATCATGCGAATATCACGCTCATTGGCCAATAGTTTAGGCGTAGTGCCTGATGCGATGAGCGCGTGAAAACCTGAAATTGCACCGCAGGCAATGGTGATAAATACAAACGGAAAGAGTTTGCCGCCAAAAATCGGCCCTGTGCCATCTACAAACTGTGTAACGGCGGGCATGTGTATATGCGGTTGCAAAATGATGATAGCAACAGCTAATAATGTCACCGTACCCAACTTCACAAAAGTAGATAAATAGTCGCGTGGCGCGAGTAGCAGCCAAACTGGCATCACTGCGGCGGCAAAGCCATAGGCAATAATCACCCAAGCGAGGGTTAAACCTTCATGGTCGAACAGGCCGCGTAAACTTTCATTATGGTCTATCCAGCCGCCGCCGACCACTGCGAGCAACAATAGAATTACGCCCAATGTGGACGCTTCTAATACGCGACCCGGACGGAAATTACGCATGTAAAAACCAACGATCATGGCAATTGGAATAGTGGCGGCCACAGTAGAAGTGGCCCACGGGCTATGCTTCATGGCATTAACGACCACTAACCCCAATACTGCGATTAAAATAATCATGATTAAAAACGTACCAATGAGCGCCGCAGCGCCACCAATCGGGCCGATTTCATCTCGCGCCATTTGTCCTAAGCTACGTGCATTACGGCGCGTTGAGAAAAACAGCGTGACCATATCTTGCACCGCACCGCCTAACACAGCGCCGATTAAAATCCACAGGGTGCCTGGCAAATAGCCGAATTGCGCCGCCAACGTTGGCCCAACTAAGGGGCCAGGCCCTGCGATGGCAGCAAAATGATGGCCAAACACCACCCATTTATTGGTCGGGACAAAATCACGGCCATTATCTAAACGCTCTGCAGGTGTAGCGCGAGTTTCATCGATAGTTAACACCGTTGCCGCAATCCAAGCCGCATAAAACCGGTAAGCAATGGCGTAAACACAGGCCGCCGCGGCAATAAACCACATCGCACTAATGCTTTCGCCGCGGTTAAGTGCAATAGCGCTAATAGCCGTTGCGCCTAAAATTGCCACGCAAAGCCAAATAATTGTTTTAATGTTTTTATGCATAATGGACGCTAGAAAAGTGAGTGGTAAATTAAGTCTTGTAAGTATAAATCAGACCTGTACTTAAATTTTAAATCAGTAACGTAAATCTGCCGCTTTAAACTTTATGCCTATCTTAGCCAGAGGTTAATGAACCTAACATGCGCCTAGTTGCCAATGTTATGATCACTATTCAACTTAAGCGATACGAATCACATGCAACCTACAGCTAAAACAGCCTCCAAACCAGTCACTAAAAAGCTCTCTTCTCTCGCTAATTTGTGGCCATTTTTACGCCCTTACCAATCACGCGTATTTTTAGCTTTTGTATTATTGTGTTTAGGTTCAGCCACGCTGTTATTGGTGCCACTGGCTTTCAGAGACTTAATCGACTTTGGTTTTATCGGCAAAGCGGCATCCGCCCAAACGCATAAAGGGCTGATAGGTGCGTTAAGCTTAAACGGGCATTTTTTAGTCATGTTTGCACTCGCTGTGTTTTGGGCATTAATGATTGCAATGCGCTATTACACGGTAAGCTGGGTGGGCGAGCGCGCCACGGCAGATTTGCGTAGCGCGGTGTATGCACGGGTGATGACGCAATCGCCGCAGTTTTTTGAGACGACCCAAACTGGTGAAGTGTTATCTCGGCTTACTGGTGATACCACGCTCATTCAAACCGTGGTGGGTAGCTCTATTTCTATGGGCTTGCGTAGTCTGTTCCAATTTATCGGCGGCATGGTGATGCTGGCAGTGACTAATTTGTATTTATTTTCGCTCAATATCGGGCTGATGTTATTGCTGATATTACCTATTATTATCATAGGTCGCTCAGTTAAAAAGCTCTCGCGTGAATCGCAAGACCGCATTGCTGACAGCTCGGCGATGGCGGGCGAGATACTCAACGCCATGCCGACCGTGCAATCGTACACGCAGGAACAGCGCGAGATTGCGCGCTTTAGCAAAAGTGCCGATGTAAGCTTTACCACGGCATTAAAAAGAGTGCGCGTGCGCGCCATGCTCACCATGATTATGGTCACGGCAATATTAGGCACTATTATTTTTGTGCTCTGGATAGGTGCACGCCAAGTGAGCGCAGGCACCATGACTGGCGGCGAACTCGCCTCATTTGTGCTTTACGCATTGATGGTCGCTGGTGCAGTTGGCACCATGGCCGAGGTATGGGGCGATGTGATGCGTGCCGCAGGCGCAACTGAGCGTCTACTAGAACTGTTACATGCAGATGCCGCGATTCAAGAACCCGCCAATGCGCAACGCCTGATTAACCCAAGCCATGCCGCGATTGAGTTTAAAAACGTCGTGTTTTACTATCCATCACGACTACAAGTAGCGGCTTTAGATAACGTATCACTCAGCATTGCCGCGGGTGAAACCATCGCCTTGGTTGGCCCTTCTGGCGCAGGTAAAACTACATTATTTCAATGCTTACTTAGGTTTTATGAAGCCAATGCTGGGCAGATAACCATCAACGGTCAAAACATAGACTCACTCAGCCTGAACGATCTGCGCAGCAATATCGCGACGGTGCCGCAAGACGCAGTGATATTTTCAGCCAACGCACTTGAGAATATTCGATACGGCAAACCCGATGCAACAGATGATGAAGTGATTGCCGCCGCAAAAGCCGCGCAAGTAGACGAATTTGTGCAAAAACTACCCGATGGCTACCAAACCTTTCTAGGCGAACGCGGTACCAGGCTTTCTGGCGGCCAACGTCAACGCATTGCCATCGCCCGCGCCATTCTTAAAGATGCCCCCATATTGTTGCTAGATGAAGCCACTAGCGCGCTGGATGCAGAATCTGAAATTCTAGTGCAGCAAGGCCTAAACGCCGCCATGCAAGGTCGGACCACTTTAATGATCGCGCACCGATTAAGCACCGTGCAAAAAGCCAACCGCATCATCGTGCTGGAAAATGGCAGGATAGTAGAAATCGGTAGCCCAGCGCAGTTACGTGAGCAAGGTGGTTTATATGCAAGGTTAGCTGCAATACAACTTGCTTAATAATGGCTTGGGTTTTAATTAAAAAATAAGCATTCCACTCCTGATTTCTTATATTCAAGCAATAAACACATTGCGTATGCACCAAAATAGCATGGTGCATACGCACCTTATCAGTGCAAATGCAGTGTTTATCATTACTGCAACTTCCACATAGTAAATTAAATATTACTCAATTAAATCATACAGATAAATAAATAAACGCGCGTTGGCATGGTGTTTGCTAATACTTAACTAGAAATAGTTGAATTGAGCTGCCATGTTAAGAGTGATGATTGTTGATAGCGATTTGGAACGGACCAAACCACTCAAGCAATCTTTGCTGGATACTGGTTATGACGTCATTGCGCACCTAAAAGACACGGTTAATTTAGATGATGCTTGTTGTGAACTGCAGCCAGATATTGTGATTATTGATACAGATTCACCGAGCCGCGACACCTTGGAAAACATATGCGTGATGACCATGCATGATCCGCGGCCGATTATGATGTTTACGCATGATGATGATAAAGAACAAATGAAGTTGGCAACTAAAGCTGGCGTTTGCGCTTACGTGGTGGGGAGTATTCCAAACGAGCGTTTACGGCCTGTGATTGATGCTGCAGTAGCGCGGTTTGATGAGTTTAAGCATTTACGTGCAGCGTTAAATGAAGCCAATACCAAGCTGAGTGAACGCAAAATGATTGAGCGTGCAAAAGGCTTGATTATGAAGCAACGCAAGATTGATGAAGACGAGGCTTATACCTTGTTACGCAATATGGCGATGCAAAAACATATACGCATCAGTCGGTTGTCAGAACAAATTGTAGAAGCAGCGCAGTTATTGCTTTAAACAGAGATTAGGTTAATTAGCATAGCAGCCCAACGATGGGGCTAACTACTAAAAAACCGTGAAATAAGTCGGAAATTTAGAGCCAAAGCTGGCTCGCAATAACAGGTAATTCAAGGCAAAGGCGTCTTGATAATGGGTTGATTCTTTAATTTTAGAGAGTCGGTTTGTTATCAGACGCCTTTTTTATTGGCCAAAATTTTAGAAACAAAGCGTTAGATTGATTTACTTTAGGAGATAAAAATGACTAATTACGATGATCCAAATAATAAACCAAGTAACAAAACAAACAATACCGAAACAGTGCCAGCATCGACTAACGTTGTTGATAACAGCCGTCGCAATTTCTTTCGCAACACGGCGGCTGGCGCTTTTGGCGCCGCGGCATTAATGGGCTTGGTGCCCAATTCGATTAAAGCCAACGCCTGGGCAGCTGGTTCTGACGCACCTGAAATCGCCGAAGTGAAAATCGGTTTTATTCCACTCACCGATTGTGCGCCTATCGTAGTAGCGGCTGAAATGGGTTTTGATAAAAAATACGGCATCAAAATCACACCTTCAAAAGAAGCTTCATGGGCAGCGATTCGTGACAAAACCGTAAATGGTGAATTACATGCCGCGCACGTGTTGTATGGCTTGATGTATGGCGTACAGCTCGGCATTGGCGGCCAACAGAAAGACATGGCTGTGTTGATGACGCTTAACCATAACGGTCAAGGCATTACGCTAGCGAATCAGCTAAAAGACAAAGGCGTTAAGGATGGTCACAGCTTAAAACGCTTATTGGATAACGAAAATCGTGATTACACCTTTGCGCAGACATTCCCGACTGGCACACATGCCATGTGGCTGAATTACTGGCTGGCAGCAAACGGGATTAACCCAATCAAAGACGTGAAAACCATCGTGGTGCCACCACCGCAAATGGTCGCCAATATGCGGATTGGCAATATGGATGGTTACTGCGTTGGTGAGCCTTGGAATGCTCGTGCGATATATGACAAAGTTGGTTACACCGTGGCCACTTCACAAGATATTTGGGTAGATCACCCAGAAAAAGTGCTGGGTACGACTGCCGAATTTGTGGCGAAAAATCCAAATACCTCACGCGCCATGATTATGGCGATTTTAGATGCGTGCCGCTATATCGAAGCAACTGAAAACCGCGCCAAAGTAGCTAAATTAATTTCTGGTAAAGCGTATGTCAATGCGCCAGAAGA
>CAINWC010000227.1 GCA_903854305.1 uncultured Pseudomonadota bacterium
AATGTCAGCGGAATGCCTTTAGCTGCGGCAACAAATGCAAGCGCAATGCCAGTATTACCACTTGTGGGTTCAACTAGCTCTTTGCCAGGTCCTAATAATCCACGTTGCTCAGCATCCAAAACCATAGCTGCACCGATGCGGCACTTGACGGAGTAAGCCGGATTTCGGCCTTCAATCTTAGCCAAGACTGTTGCATGAGCGCCATCGGTAACTCTGTTGAGTCTAACCAGAGGCGTATGTCCGATGGACTGTGCATTATCATCAAACCATTTCGACATGAGCGTTCCTTTCAGTGAACAAATAGGGGCAATAAACAATAGAGTGGCATTACAAATGCTTGTACATTAGTCTATCAAAGCATTTAAATAACAATTAATAATTAATTGTTATTTATTTATAACCGGCAGGAATACTTAAATAACTTACAGTGGGGTTAAGTGTTAAGTTTTCTCAGCCCGTAGCGTTTTGATGATGAGATAGATATAGGTTCAACGTTACTGACTTGAATGATTTCACATTTCATCAATAGTTTAATGATGGCGTGGCGCTATTTCTCACTGATGATTGATTTATCGCCACTATGAATATGATTGATTTTATGATTGATGTAATGATATGTCATGTAATTGCCATTTGCCATCACCTAGCAATTCAAGTTCCTGCGTATGGAAGCCTAGCAAGCTGCTTCGATGGCCAACGCTAACCAATATTGCATCTGGTAGCGATTCGCGTAACAGTTTATACATCGCATATTCCAATCCTTCGTCCATTGCAGAGCTTGATTCGTCAAGGAAAACCACCTGTGGATGGTTCAATAATACGCGACCAATGGCTAGGCGCTGCTGCTCGCCAAGAGACAATATATGCGTCCAGTCATTCTCTTCATCCAACCGAGCAATTAAATGTGCAAGGTGACACTGTCGAAGTGTTTCAGCAGCAGCCCTACCAGACTGCTCATGAGCAGGATAGTACAAGGCTAATCTTAGCGTACCCAAAGGCAAATATGGTTTTTGCGGCAGGAATAGTGACTGTAGTTCGATAGGTCGGACCATTTTCCCTTCAACGTAGGGCCACAACCCCGCCAGTGCGCGTAGCAGCGTCGTTTTTCCTATCCCTGAACCACCCCGAATAAGCAGAGAAGAGCCTTGCAAAAGCGCAAGATTAAGATTTTTTACTAAGGTGGTATTGTTTGGAGTCCTTACTGTTAAAGAAGTAACAATAAGATTATTTGCTCTAGGTTCGATCTGTGCGCTTGGGAGCTGATCAGCCGCGTCTATCGAATCAAGGAAGCCGGATAGTCGATTAATGACTGCACGGTAACTGGCAAAGTCTTCGTAAGAACTACGAAAAAACGACAGAGCGCCTTCAACTTGGTTAAATGATTGTGCAGTTTGCATGACATCACCCAAAGTGATCTGCTTACTGAACAACCTAGGTGCCTGAACGATAAAAGGGAATACCACCGCCGCTTGGCTAATGGTCAAATTGAAACCTTGAAACTTGAGTGAGCGGAACACGATAGCCCACATATTGCTAATCACACTGCCAAAACGCGCTAGCAGATTCCCTCGCTCGATCGACTCACCTCGGTAAAATGCGATACTTTCTCCGTACTCACGTAATCGGATTAGCGCATACCTGTAATTTGCGCTAAACCGTTCGTTCATAAAGTTTAAGCTGATAAGCGGTCGACCGATCTTTAATGCAAATACAGTAGCGACAGCAACGTATAGATAGACCATAAACACCATCCCCCGCGGAATATGCCACCCGAACAAGGCCAGCACGCCGGATAAGTGCCATAGAATAATGCTGAATGCGAAAAGAGAAACCACAGAATCAAGTAAACCCATCGAAAGAGTCAGTGAAATGCCAACGAAGCTTTCAACGTCCTGCTGAATACGTTGATCAGGATTGTCCGCATTATCTGGCACAAATTGGCTGCGGTAATAAGCCTGTTTTTCTAGCCACCGCGCAATCAATACATTCGTTAACCAAACTCGCCAGCGGATTAAAAAAGCCTGGCGCAGATAATAGTCCAAAAGCGCGCGCCCTACATGTACAGCTGCAAGCGTTGAGAAAACCAGCAGCATGAACCAGAAAGCTTTGGCATCCAGTTTTTGTAAAGCACTGTAAAAGCCGTTGTACCAAAATGAAAATAACACATTCATACGCACGGCAAATAGCGTCATTAGAACAATCAACGCCAGCCAAGCCAAAGGTAGTTTATTCTGGGCGGGGTTAAAATAGGCCCATGTGATACGCAAAAACTGACGCCCCCACATCGTATAACGGCCTAGCATCACAGCCGTTATAATTAGTCCAGTCAAACTAATTACAAATGCCTCGCCTAGCCAAATAAGGCTGGCAAGCAACTCATGATTCCAATCCACTATTCTCATCCCCACTCAAAATTTTAACTTAGACCCTAACTATAACTTTATTATTGGTAACTAGATTGCACGCCGTACGCTTATGTATCGTACGGCGTGATCTTTTCACATTGGATCTAAATTAAAGCGAACGTCACAAAAATAGTTGCACTAGTGCGCCTTGCCATTACTACCACCTTTATCTTGGTACACAGAGAAGCTTTGCGATGATTCTGGCACATCGCCCGGCTGTAATGGACGCTCGGTGATTGCGAGTTCGGTCGTGAGTGTTTTACCATTGCGGAAAACTTTTAACCGGATTTTAGTGCCGATATGTATCATATCCAGCGCACGCTGCAGACTCTTATCGTCCTTCAGTTCAATATCGTTGATTGCAACAATAATATCGCCTCCCAGAATCATTGATCGGTGCTCTACCTTCACCGGCAATCTACCGCCAGTAATGCCAGCCATACTGGCTGGGCTACCAGGCTCGACGGCCTCGATAAGAAACCCATCCGTCAGTGGCAGAGCGAATATATGTCTTAACTCTGGGTCAATCAAGCTGCCATCCACACCGAACCATGGGCGAACTACTCGCCCCTTTTCAACTAGCGACGCGACAACAGAGCGTGCGAGATTCGACGGAATAGCAAAGCCGATATTTTGCGCATCGCCAAGAATTGAGCTTGCGATGCCCACCACATCGCCACAGCCATTAAGAAGCGGTCCACCAGAATTTCCGAAGTTGATTGGTGCATCTGTTTGAATCATTGGCCAGGAGAGCAATCGTGGCCGCTCAGATAAAGTGCGATTGAGCGCGCTGACGATACCGCTGGTGATGGTCTGGCCAAGCCCCATAGGATTGCCAATAACGACGAGGCTATCTCCAGGCCGTAATTTATCAGAGTCGCTAAATTCTAATACTGGCAGCTTGCCATGATCCGGAACAGGAATCCTGATGATAGCTAGGTCAAAGATCGGATCAGCACCCAGCAATTTAGCTGGCAATGTTGTACCATCATCAAGTGTTACATTCAAGGTTTGGGCGCCAAATACGACGTGTGAATTCGTCATTACCAGACCTTGATCGTCAATAATAAACCCTGAACCAGTCGTCTGCTGAATACGATCTTCCATACGATATGGATTGATGGTAAGCGCGGTGATTCGCACCACTGCTGGCGACTTAGTATCGTAAAGATCGGCGATAGATTGATTGCATTCCGAGGCAGCGAGTGCCGATGTGGCAGGAATCAGGATAAGTAACGGGACAACAGTAAGCATTCTAACTATTTGTTTATGCATAATTTTACCTATCAGACTGAAAGCGCCTAGCGTATTGACTGATGATGTTAGCAAGGTTGTTGCCTTCTCGCAGTTGTTCATCGATTTCATTCTGGAACCCCGTTATGTTGCACTCTTAAATAGTTACGTAAAAATCACGTCTGTCAAAAAGATAACGCTGCATTACGCAGCGTTAACCCTTAGCCGATATTAGAGAGTCTGCCTTTAAACTGGCATATTAAAAAATTGTCTTTCCCAATGGCAGTATCGATACACATCTCCTCATGGTTAACAAAAAAAGTATTAACGACGCTCATTGTGATGATGCTCATCGCCGTGAGTTTGATGTAATGAATAAAAAACCTTCTGTTGCGCTGGTGTCAATTGCTTATATAAGTCTTTAGTCGCCTGTACTCGAACCTCGAACCGCTGCTCTCTTTCCTTGGCTTTGGCAAGCATCCGATCCAAGCGCTCAGGTGTTGAAAGCTTTGATAGCTCAGACCAATCTGCTTTACCGTGTCTTTCACTTGGTTTTGTTTTTGCAACAAAAGTATTCCATGCTGCTTCTTGGTTCGCCGTTAGTGCCAATTTGTCATGCAACGCTTGTTGGCGCTTCTCGAAATGCTCACTACGACGCTCCTGATTCCAATGCTGATGATCACAGTGTTTCTGATCGCCATCAGCGTGTGCAAGGTCTGCGTGTACAAGTGGCGATGTAGCAATCAATGCAACAAAGGCGGCGGCAATTAAGCCAGATGCAGCATACTTAACATTGCTATGCGATTGATTATATTCAAATAATTTCATGGTGATTCCGATCCTTTTCTGTTGTTAAGATGAGTAGATAGCATTACAACAGAACGGTGTATCTACAATTTTTCAAGTTTAAGTAGATTTGTACCAGTACGTATCAAAAGCAAAAGCTGCGGCTATTAAGCACCATGACGGCTATTTTTCTTACCTGTCTTAGGTGTGTCATTAGGACCGGTAATTTCGATAATTGTTTCAAAAGTGATTAATTCATACCATGTTAAATAATTTAGCCAACTAAGGACAAGGCTTTTAGCCTTTCACAGCAGGTGGTAGTTACTCACTGAAAGCCGTGTATTGTCAGATTACTGTCAGCTTGGCGTTATAAGATACATTGCATGGTCACAGATTAACGTTTTGAAAAATCTCAACCAAGTCATACTTTACTAAAGGCTTACCCTTAATTTATTGGAGATTTAAATGAACAAACTTTTAACTACATTATTCGCTGGTGCCGTTGCATTATCTTTAGGTTCAGCAGTATTTGCAGCTACCGCAGCTAATCCA
>CAINWC010000228.1 GCA_903854305.1 uncultured Pseudomonadota bacterium
ATGCTGATAGTAACGACGATTACCACGGCGTTTAACAGGCTTGAGCTGAGTGAACTCTTGCTCCCAGTATCTGAGCACGTGTGGCTTAACACCGCAAAGCTCGCTTACTTCACCAATAGTAAAGTAACGCTTTGCTGGGATAGGCGGTAATTGCAACTTTGTAACTGGCTCACTCATACTATTTAACTGGCCTATTATTAGTTAAGGTAATTCGCTTCTACTTTACTTTTCAATTTTTGGCTGGCATGAAAAGTAACGACTCTGCGTGCTGTAATTGGTATTTCCTCACCAGTTTTAGGATTGCGACCTGGGCGTTCAGACTTTTTGCGCAACTCAAAGTTACCAAAACCTGAGAGCTTTACGCTATCTCCAGCTTCTAAAGCAATTCTAACTTCTTCAAAAAATGCTTCAACCATATCTTTGGCTTCGCGTTTATTTAACCCAACTTGCTCATAGAGTAAATCAGCAAGTTCAGCTTTTGTTAATGTCATACACCGCTCCCATTTCATTTCTAGCTTTTAAAAAGCTTTTTCTAATGTATAGATTATTCTTTTTAAGAATTTTTATTGATCTGCTTATTATCAAAAAAGCACTAAACTAATCATACCGTTTAGTGACTTAGTTTCTAAGTATTGCCCCAAAATCTTTTTGTAATAATTGTAGCAGATTAGCAATCGCCGTATCAGCATCACTATCGGTCAAAGTTTTTTGAGTATCGTGCATAAGTACTGATAATGCAAGGCTTTTTTTGTTTTCAGCGATACCTTGACCTTGGTATAAATCAAACAATGCCACGTCCAAAACGAGTGGTATTTTAGCTTTTTTAACTGCACTTAATAGAGTATTTACTGCAATATCTTCATCCACTACCACCGCTAAATCACGGCGTACTGGCAATAGCTTTGAAACCTCTTGATAGCTCGGTATATGACGGATTAATACAGCGTCAGTATCCAATTCGAATAGAAAAGCACTTTTAGTCAAACTATAGTGCTGCTGCCACTTAGGATGCAACTTGCCTAGCCAACCTATCGCCACGCCATCAAGTAAAATACGCGCTGTTTGACCTGGGTGTAACGCAGTATGTTCGGCTTTTTCATAAGTGACTTGTTTATGTGTTTCCGTTGTACCCAACAAAGCATCTACATGCGCTTTCACTTCAAAGAAGTCGACATCTGCAGCATCAGCAGACCATTGTTCAGGTTTTGCGCTACCGAAAGCTAGACCAGAAATTCGTGTAGTTTCAACAAAAATAGCCGCTTCTTTATGATAAACAGCGCCAATTTCAAACAACATGGCACGCTCTTGTTTACGATTTAAATTGTAAACTAAAGTGTCTAACAATCCGCCCCATAAGCCTGTACGCATCACACTCAAATTACTGGCGATTGGATTTTTAAGTTTAATTGGGCTGCCATTCCCTAACAAGTCACGCTCCCAGCTTTCATCCACAAAGCTATAATTCACCACTTCTTGATAGCCGCTAGCTACTAAACAATCTCGGAGTTTATTTAAATGGCTCTTAGCTTCAGGCGCATCCAGCATGGTTAAGGCAGCAACTGGCGGTGTTGCAGGTATATGGTCATATCCATGTAAACGTGCAATTTCTTCGATTAAATCTTCTTCAATCGTAATGTCAAACCTGTAGCTCGGTGGTGTAACGGTAAATACACCGCTAGCTGTTGTAAATGCAAAACCAAGCTGCGTTAAAAGCTGCCCTACTTTATCTTGTGCAAATAGAATGCCCAATACTGAAACTAATCGAGCCAAGCGTAAATTAACTGGGTTACGTGCAGGTAACACGCCAATGATCTCGGTTACTTCACCAGCAGCTCCGCCGCATATTTGTTGAATTAGCATGGTGGCATATTCAATCGCATTACGCGTATTGCCAAAATCCACGCCGCGTTCAAAACGATAAGATGAATCGGTACTTAAGCCTAATCGACGTGCTTTTCCAGCAATCACGGCCGGTACAAAGAATGCACTTTCCAGAAAAATAGTAACAGTTTCATCGCTAACAGACGTCGGCTTGCCTCCCATAATGCCGGCTAGTGCGATTGCGCCGTTAGCATCAGCAATGACTAAATCATCGGATTTTAATTGTACTGTTTGGTCATTAAGTAAGTTTAGCGATTCATTTTCATTTGCAAATCGTACGCTAATATCACCATTGAGCTTATCGGCATCAAAAGCATGCATCGGTTGCCCAAGCGCCAACAATACATAATTGGTCACATCAACTACTGCGCTGATGCTACGCAAACCACTACGCTCAAGACGTTTAAGCATCCAATACGGCGTACTGGCATTTGCATTAATTCCACTTATCAAACGACCGCAATAACGTGGACAGGCTGCTTGTTCAGCAACAATCACATTTTTAACTGCTTTTAACTCAGCAACAATAAGCAATATAGCTTCAAAACTATTGGCTGCGCCTGTAATCGCGGTAACATCACGCGCAATGCCCATTATGCTCAGGCAGTCACTTCTGTTTGGCGTGAGTTTAAGTGTGAATAGATGATCATCTAAATCCAAATACTCACGAATGCTTTGGCCGACCACAGCATTACTATCTAACTCTAGCAATCCAGTCGCCTCTGCGCTAATGCCGAGTTCTTTTGATGAACACATCATGCCAAAAGACTCTATGCCGCGCACCTTAGCTTGTTTGATTGAAATGCCAGGCAGCTCAGCACCAACTAAGGCACAAGGTGCAATCAAACCAGCGCGCGCATTGGCAGCACCACAGACGATTTGTATAGGTTCGGCTAAGCCAACATCCACAGAACAAACCTGCAAACGGTCCGCGTCAGGATGTTTTTCTGCCGATAATATCTTTGCAACCACCACCTTACTAAACGGTGCTGCCACAGGTTGCATTTCTTCAACCTCCAGCCCTGCCATCGTTAAAGCATGGCTCAAAGCCTGACTATCTAAATCAGTGTTAACAAGACTACGTAACCAATTTTCTGAAAACTGCATAATGCTTTGTGACCTTAATTTTTATAAGTTTTAACGTTTGCTAAAAAGTGATTATCTGAATTGGCTTAAAAAGCGTAAATCATTATTAAAGAAATGACGCAAATCATTCACGCCATAACGCAACATCGTTAAGCGCTCTACGCCCAAACCAAAAGCAAAACCGCGATATTTTTCGCTATCAATATTTACATGCTTGAACACTTCAGGATGCACCATACCGCAACCACCAATCTCTAGCCAACCACCATTCCAACTCATGTCCATCTCTGCTGATGGTTCAGTAAAAGGGAAAAATGAAGGTCTAAACCTAACGGTTAAATCGTCACGTTCAAAGAATTTCTGCAAGAAGTCTTGCACCACGCCTTTTAAATTGGCAAAACTAATATCTTCGTCAACCCACAAACCTTCCACCTGATGAAACATCGGTGAATGCGTAGCGTCAGAA
>CAINWC010000229.1 GCA_903854305.1 uncultured Pseudomonadota bacterium
AGCGTTATTACCCGGCGTATGTGCCAAATTTCGTTGAGGCTTCTTTAATCGGCGTACAAGATAAAGGGATATCAACGTTGAGCTGGGCAGGCATTGATCGTATAGGCAAAGCTGCACACATTCCAATGACTGTATCACGATTAACATTACAACATGAAAAAGAGCTGGTTGTTGACTTGAAGCGGCTCACAGCCATCCAAAAGCAATTGGAGATTACTAATACACCAGCTGTGGCCGTAGCAGGTACCTACATTGTTACCCCAGAATTCACTCAAGGCGATGCCTCCATGTTTAGTCAGCTTGTAAATGGGCTAATTTCAATGGCACACTAAATGTGTGCATGATTTTGTTTAATTAGGCAAGTCTATGTGGTTATTAGTGTGTATTGCATATAACCCTTTTATATACGTGTTTTTTAAATCTTTTTTTAGGTGTAAACTTTTTTGTTATCCATAATATACTGTTACTCATTTAATTGCATTTACTATTATCGAGACAAAATGCATCAAGTCTCGGACTTTATTCTATATATCGAGCTTAAATGACTAAGCAAATTGTCCAATTTAATGTGTCTCAACACATTTGTCGTTCTATCAAACTACCGCTAATTACGAGCGCTATGGTCTACTGTGGCAGATCGAAAAGATGGTTGTTATGTTGACACAAGAACAACGTAAAATTATTAGTGAAGGTTTCAAATTAGGTATTCCAGACATTCAAATAGCTGAACGACTTTCTCTTAAATATAATCAGATTTATAAGTTTCGAAAAAAACAAGAAATTAGCGCGAAGGATATGCTGAAGAATCGTCTAGATACTTGGGAAAAGATGATTAGAGACGGCGAGAGCCTTGATTTTATTGCTAAGATATACGGATTTAAACCGTCCAGCATTCGCCAGATGTTATGGCGTGAACGGCAATTCTCGTTTAAGCAGGTGAAAGAAGATATTAAAATGTCCTCACGTGCGAAACAAACAAAAAAGTTTAGTAAGGATATTGTTAAGCTGTTTGGGTTTTAATCTGAGGCAAACACAAAAACTAATGGCCGGAATAAAACCGGCCATTTTTATGCACCACCGCCAACATTGTTGTGGGTGCCACAATTATTCCAATTACCATAACTATCCCGGACGTTATTCTGACCATGAATTGTAGTCATGCTGTTATTCATGAATGCATTGCCACCGTGGGCGTTTGTTTTATGCGTTTCACTCCAACCCTTTGTACATAGGTCGTAAATGAGTTTACCAACACCATATAACAGCCACAAAAATCCAACAATTAATATCAGTCCTAAAATATTCATTTTATAAAACTCCTTTAAATAAAAACCGACTGCCCTAGGTCTGTTGTTAAATCAGGCTGTGGCATGTACCGGCTGCGCGACTAAGCGCACACCAAGAGCAGTACACACGCGGTTGACCGTATCGAAACGCGGTTCACTGCCAGGGCGAAGTGCTTTGTATAAAGCTTCCCGCGTGATACCAGAATCCTTAGCAACCTGTGTCATACCTCGCGATCGGGCGATATCGCCAAGCGCGGACGCCAGCAGTGCAGGGTCGTTTTCTTCAAGAATGGTAGTGATGTACGCAGCCATGTCTTCTTCGCTGTGTAAGTATTCAGCCGCATCGAACTCGGGAAGTTCGGATACATTTATCTTTTTGGTCATAATGGTATTGTAATCGAAGGATTACATATTATCAAGGGATTAAGAGTTAACGTATAAATATGACCTATATTTTCGCGCGCGCGAAAATGCTATCAACTATTTATCGTCAGCTTTTCTTATCTTTCCTGTTGAAATGGTCTTTGTGCCTCTCCCTCGATTATATGTAGTTGGTGTGCCTTTGGGGTTCATGATGTCTTCAGCGGCAGAAGCTATTACTTTATTCACTCGTACTACAGTACCAGATGCTTTATCTCCTAGACCTGAGTCTGCTGCATGTTGA
>CAINWC010000230.1 GCA_903854305.1 uncultured Pseudomonadota bacterium
AAATACGCCATTAAATAACTGGAATTTTTGATCCAGCAACTCATACACGCGTCTATCAGCATCGTTATCACGATTTACAAAATTAACTACGACTACATCATGCTTTTGACCATAACGATGTGAACGGCCTATGCGTTGCTCAATACGTTGTGGGTTCCATGGTAAATCATAGTTAATGACTAAAGAGCAGAACTGAAGATTGATACCTTCAGCGCCAGCCTCTGTTGCAATTAAAATAGTGCCTGCAGGATCTTGGTTGGTACGAAAATGATCGACTAAAGCAGCACGTGTGTCTGCTGTTCTTGAACCGCTGATGCGATCAGAACCTTTATGTTGCGCTATCCAGTCTGTGTAGATTTTTTTTGCATTGGGGTCGTTATTGGTGCCATTAAATAGCACTACGCCATTGGCGTATTCTGAAGTGGCTAACAGAGACATCAAATAATCTTGGGTGCGCCTTGATTCGGTGAAGATAATTGCTTTTTTTTCTGCGCCTAGTTCTTGTAGTCTTTCAAAGGCAACCTTTAATGCCTGCAATAAAGCGACACCTTTAGCATTTTGCGTAATTGAGATTGCTAAGGTTCTAAAACTTTCAAGGTCGGCAATTTCAGCACGAATTGCTTTAATTTCATTTTCAGTTTTGCTGCGATTATCATCTACAACATCAGAAGCCATTTCGTCAGCAATTTCGTCTAAAGCTTCAAAGTCTTGGTCTAGTTCTTCTGAAAGGTCTATTGCAGGCAATTTCTCATCTAGCGCTTGATTTAAACGTCGAATGAGAGAATCTAAAGCACCCGCAATAGCAAAGGTACTGGATGCAAGTAGCTTGCGAAGCACAAGGGTAATAAGTTGGCGTTGACTGTTAGGTAGTGCGAACAAGTGATCACGCTGCAAGTATTCTGAAACCATATTGTAAAGACGATTTTCATCATCACTTGGAACAAACTCACGTAACAGAGGAATACGTTTTGTGTACTTTACATAAGCTTCGACTTGACGGCGCAGAGTGCGTTTGCAAATTGGGCTAATACGGCGCTTGAGCTCATCAAAGCTATCTGCATCGCGTAGCTGGGAAAATTGGGTGCGGAAGCTATCTAAATCGCCAAAGACACGATCATCAATAAAACTTACTAGGCCATAGAGTTCTAATAACGAGTTCTGCAAAGGTGTTGCAGTAAGAAAAACCTTTCTGGCATGTGCTAAAGCATCACGCAGAATGCGAGCGGTTTTATTGTCGGTTTTGTATACGTTACGAAGTCGATGAGCCTCATCAACTACAACTAAATCCCAAGCGACATTTTGTACGCTATCCGCCTTTGATGCGGCAAACTGGTATGAGCAGATTACAATTTTGTTAGATTCAAAGGGATTAACTTCACCATCTTTAATAGCTTGCTTAAACGACTTTGCTTCAAGAATGGTCGCTGACAAGCCAAATTTATCAGCTAACTCTTGATGCCATTGTTTGCGCAAATTGGCAGGTGCAATAATCAGCAGCTTTCTTTTGCGTTCGGCCCATCTTTGCGCTAATAGCAAGCCAGCTTCAATAGTTTTACCCAGCCCAACTTCATCAGCAAGAATTACCCCTTTAGATAGTGGGTTGCTTGAAGCAAAAAGAGCTGCATCGATCTGGTGTGGATTCAAATCCACTTGTGCATCCAGCAACGCGCCAGCCATTCTATCCATAGAATCGGCAGCAGCGCGACGAGTAAGTTGATGCGCAAAATATGCTAGTTGATGGGGGCTATATTGCATTTATTTAATGTCACTTTATCTGCTTATTTTTCTTGAATATGATTATCAATGTACATCA
>CAINWC010000231.1 GCA_903854305.1 uncultured Pseudomonadota bacterium
GTCAGCGCAGATGAGATTGGCAAGTGTTTTAGTCGTCAGTCAATATAATGTTATCAATGATAATTTTGAATAAAGATATTTAGAAGGAATAGAAAATGACCGTTGCAAAAAAAATGTGGATGTTAATCTTTATCGCGATGACTGGAATCATAGCCTTGATGGTATTGAGCCAGCAACACATTGCTCAAGAGGTCGTGTCCGAGAAAACCTCAGCCAATCAATGGTCGATGATTATTGGCGCACTGTATTTAATGGCTATCGCAGTGATGGGTTTTGTCACTACACGTAGTTTGCGTCAGCAGATAGGTGGCGAGCCGAATGATGTGCTTGAGATTGCCAACAGTATTGCCAACGGTGATTTAAATAGCGTTATCCCGCTAGAAAATGGTGATACCAGTAGCTTAATGGCTTCTATGCAAGTCATGCAGCAAACACTTAAAACCGTCATTGACGAACAAACGGCGATGTCTGCCGAGAATAAAGCCGGCAACCTTAAAGCCGCCATTAATGCAAATCAATTTAAAGGCAGTTATAAAACGATGGCGGAAAACATCAACTTGATGGCGGTTAATCAAGCTGAAGTCATGCGTAAGACAACGCAATGTATCGCCGAGTTTGCCAATGGCAATTTTGATGCACCGCTAGAGCGCTTTGCTGGACAACGTGTTTTTATCAACGAAGGTGTAGAGCTGTTACGTAGTAACGTAAAAACCGTACTTGCAGACATGCAGCATATGTCTGATGAGCACGATGCTGGTGATGTTGACGTAGTGATTGATGAGGCGAAATATAAAGGCGTTTATGCGCAAATGGTACATGGCGTTAACGTGATGGTCTGCGCGCATGTGCATGAAAAAAATGAAATGATTAAGGTGATGAAAGACCTGGGTGACGGTGATTTTAACGTGAAAATTCAGCAATACCCTGGCAAAAAAGCAGAAATCAACAAAAATTTGGATAGGCTTAATGGTAAGTTGAAGGGCTTGTTAGATTCAGTAAAATGGGTCACCAATGAGCATGTGCAGGGCAATATTGACAAGACCATGTTTGTTGAGATGTTCAAAGGTGGCTACGCTGAATTAGCCAGCTCTGTGAATACCATCGTTACTGGGCAAATTGAGCTAACGGTAAAAGCGATGGCATGCGTTAAAGAATTTGGCGAAGGTAATTTTGATGCGCCTATTGAACAGTTCCCCAATCAAAAAGTGTTTGTGAACGAAGCGATTGAGCAAGTCCGCAGTAATTTAAAAGCATTAAATGCCGATGCGCAAATGCTGGTGGATGCTGCGCGTGAAGGCCGTGTAACCGTGCGAGCTGATGCCAGTCAACATCAAGGTGACTTTAGCAAAATTGTAGAAGGCATGAATGAAACGTTGGAAATGATTGTAAAACCAATTATCACCGTTAAACAATCTGCCGAAGCGATTAATACCGCAGCTAAAGAAATTGCCCAAGGCAATGCCGATTTATCACGCCGCACAGAAGACCAAGCGGCTAGCTTAGAAAAAACGGCCTCAAGTATGGATCAGCTTTCATCTAACGTGAAACAAAATGCAGATAACGCAAAACAAGCGAATGAGCTTGCCATTACTGCCACTGATATCGCGTTTAAAGGTGGCTCAGCGGTGGGTGCGGTAGTTAGCACGATGAGTGCGATTAACCAAAGTGCCCGCAAGATTGAAGATATTATCTCTGTGATTGATGGCATTGCATTCCAAACCAATATTTTGGCGTTGAATGCGGCCGTTGAGGCAGCGCGCGCGGGTGAGCAAGGTCGAGGCTTTGCGGTGGTAGCGGCTGAGGTGCGTAACTTGGCACAACGCTCTGCTGGTGCAGCTAAAGAAATTAAAGAGTTGATTAATGATTCTGTGACTAAAACGACAGAAGGTACCAAACAGGTTGAAATGGCTGGCGAAACCATGCAAGAAATCGTGAGTTCGGTCAAACGTGTTTCTGACATTATTGGTGAAATTGCTGCGGCTTCTAATGAGCAAAGTGCTGGCATTGCACAAATTAATGATGCCATTATGAAAATGGACGATGTCACGCAACAAAACACGGCCTTGGTTGAACAAGCCGCTGCAGCTGCTGAATCACTCATGGAGCAAGCTGAAGAAATGACGGCGGTGGTGAGTGTATTTGTGTTGGATGGAGATGTGCGTAGATCTAACAGCAAGAGTGTAGGTAGAGCATCGCCAAAACTGAATGTGATACCAGAAAAAGTGGTGCATGTTTTAGGGAATCAAAAGACCTCATTTTCGTTTCAAGATGCAGAAAATGCGCATGTTAAATGGAAGATGCGCTTAGTGCAGTACATTGGCGGTCAGTCTCATGAATCATTTGATGTGGCAGCGGTGTCTTGTGATGATAAATGTGATTTGGGTAAATGGATTCACGGACCAGCCACAAAACATTCATCTCTCACGGAATATAAAAATTTACGTGTATCACATGCGGATTTTCATAAAACAGTAGGGGCAATTATTGGCCATGTGCATAACCATAAAACAGATGAGGCCCGGATGTTATTAGGCGGCGACTTTGCGGTAACCTCTAGAAAAACCATTAGTGCCATTCATGCGATGCGTGATAAGGCTGGCGCATAAGATCATTTAATACGTAGGGTGGCAAATGTTTTTATTGCCCACCGTTGCAACGGTGGGCAATAAGACGAAGTAAGTGAATGTCGAGTAAAAAGTGTTTAAGTGTTAATTACAAGTGCGGTCTTAAGGTCGCTCCTGCAAAGAGCATCAAAAGTGTTGGAAATTGAATAAAAATATTCAATAAAACTAAAGGGAATTTTATTATGAAAATCAATATGCCTGTGACGCAGCGTGAGCTAGCGCTAAAAGACACAACGCAAATTGTTTCTAAGACAGACCTTAAAGGTGCAATTACCTTTGTTAACACAGATTTTATCGACATTAGCGGATTTGCTGAAGAGGAATTAATTGGTCAAAACCATAATATGGTGCGGCATCCTGATATGCCTCCAGAGGCTTTTGCTGATTTATGGGCGACCGTAAAAACAGGCAAGCCTTGGATTGGCATTGTAAAAAACCGTTGTAAAAATGGCGGTGGATGCAGTCTGCCGCTAACCATTCTTTGAATTAGCGGCAGCCTGA
>CAINWC010000232.1 GCA_903854305.1 uncultured Pseudomonadota bacterium
ACATCACCTCCTTCGATGTAACTAGCAAAGTTTTCGCTAATAAAACGATAGAACAAAGTGCCTAAAACATACTGCTTAAAATCCCAGCCATCAACTGCGCCACGAACCTCATTCGCTATTTGCCAGATTTGGCGTTGTAGTTCGGCGCGTTGCTGAGTACTTGTCATTGTAAAATCCTGTTTAAATGCGTTTTAAATAACCATCTGGTCATAACCAGCTTGGCATTATAACGAGCAAAGGCGCTCTAATCTAATTGCTTGTTGAAAACAGAATAGCCTAATACTTTGCGGAGGCTATATTAATGCATAACGTTTTAATTAAGAGGCATCGTTATGCGTCCCGCTTGAATGAAGGAGTATGCGATGGCTGAGATAACATTTATTCTTCACTTAGCACCATGCCAAGAGACGACCTAATAGCCTCATCGAGTGTTTTTTCTTAGTCGTTTAGCCATAATTGGAGTCAGAACAGCAAAACTCTCTTTATTAAGACTAATGCAGATGTTGCCTTCTTCATTTGGGTATGCATCAGCATTAGAGAAATTTAGCTCGTCATACTTAGTGTAGAGAACACCACTAATTTTTTCTTCATCAATATTTCCGCCTTATTTTTAATAGTACATAACAGTTAATATGTAATTTATATTAATTCATATTTGAAGATATAAACTACTTGCTATCTATTGTTTTTATTAAACAAATCGTTTACTTAGTCGATCCTTTTATGATATCTTCGAATGGTAACGCGCTAGCGTTTAATTTGATTAAACCTTTTTATGTGCAACATGTCATGTGTGTATCATTTGGGAGAATACAAAATGACGCAACCTTTATCATTATTTATGCGATTTAACTCACTCGGTTCAACACCGTCAAATGAAATTTTTGGCAGCATGCCAGTACAGAGACTTGTTAAAGATGAAGTTATTTTTGCACCTGCAAAGAATCCTTATGAAGCTCTTAACAAAGCTGCTGAAAGACTTTCTGCGGGTGAAAGCGTATTTACAATGGACTTTATTAAAACCGAACAAGCGGCTTAAAATGCCCGATTTTTTCCCGCGTACCGTTAACTTTCCTAGTCAATCACCTCTTTACTGGGTTAGCCACAAAGATCGATACCTAAGACAATTGCTAATTAGCGACATTGAAGCCGAAACAGGTAGAGTGCTAATAGTTTACTTTACCGATTGTGAACGTTCACAAGCTCAAATTGACCCAAGCGATGATGTTTATTTTGCTGAACTTCTGCAGCAGTGCGTTGGCAAACCCGTCGATTTGCTATTGGAAACTAATGGAGGCATGACAGATGCAACTGAGAAAATTTGCTCACTATTAAGAAAAGCAGCGCCAGATTTAAGAGTTATTATTCCACGACGCGCGAAAAGTAATGGTACTGTAATAGCGCTATGTGGTTCTACTATCCTTATGGGATTTGAGTCAGAACTTGGGCCAATTGACCCATCAATTAATAATATCCCCGTTCAGTTTATTCTCAATGCTCCATCTGGTTCTTTTAATGCGCTTGATTTTCAGGTGGCAGACACAGCTCGCAGTCAAACACGCAAATTAGCTAAAGAATTATTGTCTACAGGAATGATGAGTACTTTCACTGTGGCAGATATTGATTCCACTATTGATAAGTTGGCTACACGTGACCACTATCATTCGCACGGTTCAGTTATTAATGCAAATGAAGCTAAATTACTTAATTTAAATGTAACAGAGTTTGGTGCTGATGATATTTTATGGAGAAAATTTTGGTTACTTCGTACTATGTATCATTATGACTGCGGACAAAATGGTTACGCTAAGTTGTTTGAATCCTGCAAAGTAAGTACTGCTGTAGCTATTCAAAAGCCATAATGAAATACAACGGTCTTTTCATGTATTTGCACTCGGATGTTAATAAGCAGGGCACTAAGGCGCGCTGTTCTATATATGGGCAAACCTTCCATGACTGCCACTATCTATCGCTACATACTGTAGATAAATTTGTTGATTAAGAGCCTAAACGACTCAAAAGTGAGGTTTAATCAACACTGTTAATAAATAATGTTGATTATTATAAAGTATAATTTCTAATAACTTGTTAATTACAAACGATAAATAGAGTTCACTCACTCACTCATGTTGAATTAAACGTCCTAATTACCTTTTTAAGGA